>NZ_JBEZYG010000027.1:17788-131518 GCF_040638385.1 Streptomyces sp. NPDC026589 | reverse complement strand
GGCCTGGTCGCCGACGGCGTCACCGTCTTCCTCACCACCCAGTACCTCGAAGAGGCCGACGAACTCGCCGACCGCATCGCCGTACTGAACAACGGGAAGATCGCCGCCGAAGGCACCGCCGAGCAGCTCAAGCGCATCGTCCCCGGCGGCCACGTCAAGCTCCGCTTCACCGATCCCGACACCTACCGGTCCGCCGCCACCGCACTGACCGCGGCCGCCCCCGACGACGACTCCCTGTCGCTCTCCATCCCCAGCGACGGCACCCAGCGCGAACTGCGCTCCATCCTCGACCGGCTCGACTCCGCCGGCATCGAGGCCGACGAACTGACCGTCCACACCCCCGACCTCGACGACGTGTTCTTCGCCCTCACCGCCTCCACCACCGTGCCCGCACAGGCCGACCAGCCGAAGGAGAACCTCCGATGAGCACCCTCGCCCTCGCCGTCCGCGACACCAACACCATGCTGCGCCGCAACCTCCTGCACGCCCGGCGCTACCCCTCCCTCACCCTCAACCTGCTCCTCACGCCTGTCATGCTCCTGCTGCTTTTCGTCTACATCTTCGGCGACGTGATGAGCGCGGGCATCGGCGGCGGAGGGGGCGGCCGTTCCGCTTACATCGCCTACATCGTCCCGGGCATCCTGATGCTGACCGTCGGATCCACCGTGGTCGGGACCGCGGTGTCCGTCTCCACCGACATGTCCGAGGGCATCATCGCCCGCTTCCGCACCCTGGCGATCCACCGCAGCTCCGTGATCATCGGCCACGTCGTCGGCAGCGTGCTGCAGAGCGTGTTGAGCGTGGTCCTGGTCGGCGCGGTCGCCGTGGCCATCGGCTTCCGCTCCACGGACGCCACGCTCGTGGAGTGGCTGGCGGCGTTCGGGCTGCTCGTGCTCTTCTCCGCCGCTCTCACCTGGGTCGCGGTCGGCATGGGCCTCATCAGCCCGAACGCCGAGGCCGCCAGCAACAACGCCCTGCCGATGGTGCTGCTCCCGATGCTGTCCAGCGCCTTCATCCCGGTGGAGACGATGCCGGGCTGGTTCCGGCCGATCGCCGAGTACCAGCCCTTCACCCCCGTCATCGAGACCCTGCGCGGCCTGCTCCTCGGCACCGAGATCGGCCACAACGGCTGGCTGGCCCTGGGATGGAGCCTCGGGCTCGTAGTGCTCGGCTACTTCTGGGCGACCTCGAAGTTCGGCCAGGACCCCCGGTGATTTCCCGCCCTGATGACGTCGCCCCGATGGCTTCAGCTCGGGTGCCTCGATCCGATGTCTTGTCTCGATCCGACGACCTGGGGAGAACCTGATGGCGTACGACCCGGCCACCGACTCCGCGACCGCCGACGAGCCGCCCGTCCTGCCCACCGACCGGCACACCGGCTGCCCCTTCGATCCGCCCGCCGCCCTCACCGCGCTGAGCGACCGGCCGGTCCGCCGCCTCCGCTACGCGGACGGGCACGTGGGCCGGCTGGTCACCGGGCACGCCGCGGCCCGCGCGGTGCTGGCCGATCCGCGCTTCAGCTCCCGCTACGAGCTCCTGCACCTGCCGATGGCGATGGAGGGCGCGCCGGGGGAGCTGCCGCCGGCGCCCGTCGGCGACATCATCGGCCTCGACGCCCCGGAGCACACCCGCTACCGCAGGCTGCTCGCCGGCCGGTTCACCGTGCGCCGGATGCGTCAACTGACCGGTCGTATCGAGCGGTTCACCGCCGACTGCCTGGACGCCATGGAGCAGGCCGGACCCACGGCCGACCTGGTGGAGGCCTTCGCCCGGCCCGTGCCCACGCTGGTGATCTGCGAGCTGCTCGGCGTGCCCTACGCCGACCGGGGGCGCTTTCTGGGGCTGGTCGAGGTCATCTTCGACCAGGCGGCCGACGCCGGGGCCAGGGACGAGGCCTACGCGGGGCTGCTCCGATACGTCGGTGAACTCGTCCTCGCCAAGCGGGCCGAGCCCACCGACGACCTGCTCAGCGATCTCGCGGCCACCGGGCCCGGTGGCCCCGCCCCCGAGTCCGGTGGCCCCGCCCCCGAGTCCGCCGCCCCCGGCCCCGCCGCCTCCGGTCTCAGCGACGAGGAGCTGGCCGGGATCGGCGGACTCCTCCTCGCCGCCGGGCTCGACACCACCGCGAACATGCTCGGCCTGGGCGTCTTCGCCCTGCTGGCCAACCCCGGCCAGCTGGAAGCCCTGCGCGGCGACCCTGATCTCGCCGGGCCGGCCGCGGAGGAGCTGCTGCGCTACCTCAGCGTGGCCGACCCGCTGCTGCGGTCCGCGTTGGAGGACGTCGAGGTGGCGGGCGAGCTGATCAGGGCGGGGGAGACGGTGACCGTCTCCGTGCAGGCGGCCAACCGTGATCCGCGCAGGTTCCCCGAGCCGGACCGGCTCGACATCCGTCGCCGGGCCACCGGGCATCTCTCCTTCGGTCACGGCCCCCACCAGTGCCTCGGTCAGCAGCTCGCGCGGGTCGAGATGACCGTGGCGCTCCCGGCGCTCCTCGCCCGCTTACCCTCTCTGCGCCTCGCGGTCCCGCCGGGGGAAGTGCCGCTGCGTGAACGCTCCAGCATCTACGGAGTGGTCTCCCTGCCGGTCACCTGGGGGGAGGAACAGCGCCCGAACCGCCCTCGGGGCGAGGAGATGTGGTGAGCGTCCGTACCGATTTCTACCGGGGGGTAGGCGACCCGGGATCCTTGTTATACCTTGCGTCTAACAAGGATCCCGGGTCGGCCGGTGTCCGGTCCGGCGCGGGCCGCCGCCCCCGGCCCCGGTGATCCCGTACCGCACACAGCACACAGCACACAGCACACAGCGCCACCCGACCCCGTACAGCGCGAGCCGATTGCGTACGCAGCGTTCGGCCGATGTACGCACCTCACCACGATCGAGGATCACCGCACTCGACCCAAGGAGCCGCAGCATGGCCGGCAGCACCGTTCCGTCGAAGGTCCAGGAGAGTCCCGAGGGCGACGACGTCGCGCGGCGGCTGCTCGACTCGGCCGCGCAGCTGGCGTACGACCCGGCCACCGAGGTGGACTGGGAGACGCCGCTGGACAAGGAGTTCCACGGCGCGAGCCCGGAGTGGTGCAGCCTCTACGGGACCGCGTACTGGGGTGAGTTGACCGAGGGGCAGCGCAAGGAGCTGACCCGGCAGGAGGCGGCCTCGGTCGCCAGCACCGGGATCTGGTTCGAGATGATTCTCCAGCAGATGGTGCTGCGCGACATCTACATGAAGAACCCGGCGGGCGCGGAGTTCCAGTGGGCGCTCACCGAGATTGCCGAGGAGTGCCGCCACTCGATCATGTTCGCGCGCGGTGCGAAGAAGCTCGGGGCGCCTCACTACCGCCCCCGCCGTGCGGTGATGGAGCTGGGCAGGGCCTTCAAGACGCTGGCGTTCGGCGAGGCGGCGTACGCGGCGATCCTGGTCGCCGAGGAAGTGCTCGACGTGATGCAGCGGGACTGGATGCGCGACGAGCGGGTCGTGCCGTTCGTCCGCACCATCAACAACATCCATGTGGTGGAGGAGTCCCGGCACATGAAGTTCGCCCGGGACGAGACCCTCAAGCGCCTGGAGGGCGCCGGGTGGGTCCGGCGGCAGCTCAACGCGTTCGTCGTCGCCGTCGCCTCGTACTTCATCGTGACCAGCATGGTGAATCCGGAGGTCTACCGGAGGGCCGGGCTGGACAAGCAGCGCGCGCTGGCCGCCGCCCGGCGCAACGAGCACCACAAGTCCATGATGCGGTCCAGCTGTTCGGGGCTGATGGACTTCCTGGCCTCCGCCCGCCTCCTCACCAAGCCCGCCCTCGCGTTCTACAAGCGCGCGAACCTGATCTGAGCCGGGGCCATGACCTACGCCATCACCCAGACCTGCTGCAACGACGCCACCTGCGTGGCCGTCTGCCCGGTCAACTGCATCCACCCGACGCCCGAGGAACGCGCCTTCGGCAGTACGGAGATGCTCCACATCGACCCCCGGGCGTGCATCGACTGCGGCGCCTGCGCGGACGCCTGCCCGGTGGACGCGATCTTCCCGGTGGACGCGCTGTCCGCCGCACAGCGGGAGTACGCCGGCATCAACGCCGCCTATTACGAGGGCGGGGAGCCGGCCCCCGGGGCGACGGACGGGCCCAACTTCCACGTCTGGGGTGAGCCGGTCTTCGGGCGCAGCCTGCCGTCCGACTTCGGGCCGCTGCGGGTGGCCGTCGTCGGCACCGGGCCCGCCGGGATGTACGCGGCGCAGGACCTGTTGCTGCACACGGCCGCCGAGGTGACCCTGATCGACCGGCTGCCGGTGGCCGGCGGGCTCGTCCGGTACGGCGTGGCCCCCGACCACCCCGCGACGAAGAAGGCCGGCGACGCCTTCTCCCGGTTCCACTCCCACCCCCGGGTCCGGATGCACCTGGGCATCGAGGTGGGCCGGGACGTCACGGCGGAGGAGTTGGCCGCTCACCACGACGCGGTGATCTACGCGGTCGGCGCCTCCACGGACCGGCGGCTCGGCATCCCCGGCGAGGAAGGGCCGGGATGCCTGTCGGCGACCTCGTTCGTCGCCTGGTACAACGCCCACCCGGAGGCCGTCGCGCGGGGCGTCGACCTGTCCGCCGAGCGGGTCGTCGTGGTGGGCAACGGCAACGTCGCCCTTGATGTCGCCCGGATCCTGGTCGCCGACCCCGAGGCGCTCGCGGGCACCGACATCGCCGCCCACGCGCTGGAGGCGCTGCGGGCGAGCCGGGTCCGCGAGGTGGTGGTGCTGGGGCGGCGGGGGCCCGGGGACGCCGCGTACACCCGCTCCGAACTTCTCGCGCTGAAGCATCTGCCGGGCGTGGAGCTGGTGGTGGACGACCACGATCCGCGCACGGGGGCGGCGATCGACGCGGCCGGGGCGGGCGACCGGGCCGGGCTGCTCCGGGGGCTCGCCCGGGTGCGGACGGCCGCCGCGTCCCCCGGGCCCGGTCGAGGGGCGGACCGGCGCATCGTGCTCCGCTTCCACTCCGAGCCGGTGGAGGTCCGGGGCGACGGGGACATGCGCACCGTACGGGTCACCGACGGTGGCGGCGAGGGCGGAGGCGACGGCGGAGGCGAGGGCGCGGTGGATCTGGCCGCCGGGATGCTGTTGCGGGCCATCGGTTACCGGGGGCTGCCGGTCCCGGGGCTGCCGTTCGACGAGGCCTCGGGCACCGTCCCGCACGAGGGCGGCCGGATCGCCGGGCTGCCCGGCGGCTATGTGGTCGGCTGGATCAAGCGGGGGCCCTCCGGCGGGATCGGCGCGAACCGCACCTGCGCGGCCGAGACGGTCGGCACGCTCCTGGCCGACGCGGTCGCCGGGACGCTGCCCGCCGCGACGGGCGACGCCAAGGCGTTCCGGCGCCTGGCCCGACGGCGTAACCGCCGGGTGGTGGACGCCCGGGGCCTGGCCGCGATCGACCGTGCCGAACGGGACCGGGGCCGGCGCGACGGGCGGCCCCGGGTGAAGCTCGCCACCGTCGAGGAGCTGGTCGCGACGGCGAGAGCCGGGCGACTGCTGAGACTGACTCGCTGACCCGCGATCTGGTGGCGTGCTGGCCTGCTGACCTGCTGGCCTGCTGACGCGCCGGCCTGCTGACCCGCGATCTGGTGACGCCCTGATCCGCGACCTGCTGCCCCGCTGCCCCGCTTGACCCGGCGTCGTGCCCGCGTGCCGGGTCACCGTACGAAGTCCGGCCCGTGGACCGGCGGTTCAGCCACCGGGCCACGGGCCGCGCTCCGTACGTGCGACGGACGGTCAGGCCTTGGACTCCGAGGCCTCCGGCACCCCTGCGGGACCGCTCGCGGCGGCCGGCCGCAGGGGCGCGGTCGCCGGGCGTACGGGGATGAGGGCGGCGACGGCCGCCGCCGCGAGGCCCACGCCGCAGCCGATGAGCATCGCGACGCGGAAGCCGTTCTGGGAAGCCAGCGGGAAGCCGCCGAAGTCCGTGGTCATCCGGGCCAGGACCACGCCGATCACCGCCGCCGCGAAGGACGTGCCGATCGAGCGCATCAGGGCGTTGAAGCTGTTCGCCGACGCGGTCTCGGACTGGGGCACCGCACTCATGATGAGCGCGGGCATCGCCCCGTACGCGAAGCCGACGCCCGAGTTGCAGACGAGGGTGACGATCAGCAGGCTCCACGGGGAGTCCGCGCCGATCAGCGGCACGGACAGGCCGTAGCCGGCGGCGATGAGGAGGCTGCCGACGGCCAGGGTGACCTTCGGGCCCTTGGCGGCGGACAGCTTCGCGCCGACCGGGGACATCGCCATCATCATCAGGCCCGCCGGGGCCATCCACAGGCCCATCGCCAGCAT
The DNA here is from genome assembly GCF_040638385.1 of Streptomyces sp. NPDC026589. Taxonomy (NCBI): domain Bacteria; kingdom Bacillati; phylum Actinomycetota; class Actinomycetes; order Kitasatosporales; family Streptomycetaceae; genus Streptomyces; species Streptomyces sp. NPDC026589. The sequence continues at coordinate 125,208 of NZ_JBEZYG010000027.1, read as the reverse complement.
CGACTGGCCCAGGCCGTAGCCGGTGGCCTCGGGCAGCTGGAGCAGCTGGGGCACGACGAGGGACTGCGCGTACATCGCGAAGCCGACCAGGATCGAGGCCGTGTTCGTCATCAGGACCTGAGGGCGGGCGGCGACGCGCAGGTCGACCAGCGGTTCGCTGAGGCGCAGTTCCCACCAGCCCCAGGCGGGCAGCAGCACCAGGACGACGGCGAGGAGGGCGAGCGTGGTGGCGCTGCCCCAGCCCCAGTCGGCGCCCTTGGAGACGGCGAGCAGCAGACAGATCAGGGCGGTGCCGAGGCCGACGGCCCCGAGCAGGTCGAAGCCGGTGGACCTGGTGGCCGGGCGGTCCCCGGGGACCAGGGCCAGGATCAGCGCCCCGACCGCGAGGGCCAGCACGGCGACCACCCAGAACAGCACCCGCCAGCTGGTGTTCTCCGCGATGGCGGCGGCGAACGGCAGGCCCAGCGCGCCGCCCACGCCCATCGAGGCGCTCATGATCGCGATGGACGGGCCGAGCTTCTCGGCCGGCACCACATCACGCAGCAGGCTGATGCCGAGCGGGACCACGCCCATGCCCAGGCCCTGGAGCCCGCGCCCGGCGATCATCGGGACCACGGACGAGGACAGGGCGCAGACCACCGAGCCGAGGACCAGCGGCACGAGCGAGACGAGCAGCATGCGCCGCTTGCCGTACATGTCGCCGAGCCGGCCGGCGACGGGCGTGGCCACGGCGGCGGCCAGCAGGGTGGCGGTGATCACCCAGGAGGCGTTCGACGCGGAGGTGTCGAACATCTTCGGCAGCTCCGCGATCAGCGGCACCACCAGGGTCTGGGTGAGCGCCGCCACGATGCCGGCGAAGGCCAGGATGCCGACCACGCCTCCCGGGCGGGCTGCGGGGGGTGAACTCTCCACGGGTACTGCTCCCTCTTGCCCTTCCGGGCCGGTCGTTCGTTCGGGTCGTTCGTCCGGGGCGTCCGTCCGGAGCGTTCGCTCTCGCGTAGGCGCTCTCGCTTGCGCGTTCCCACGTACGCGCTTGCGGGCCGAGTTCCCGGCGTTCGACTATGCAAGATACATTGATTGTGCATCATTCACAGCGCATGCATGATGCACATCTATCGTGAGAGACCTGGTTCGACGAAGGAAGCAGCGCGTGGACAAGCCCATCGACCGGATCGAACGCGAGACGATGCTGCTCGGCCGGTACATGCACATGGTCACCCCGCGCGTGGACTGGCAGCTCGACCGGTCCGCCTACATCCTGCTCAGCCGGATCCAGGTGGAGGGGCCCATGTCCATCGGCCAGCTCGGCGACGCCTTCCGTCTGGACGCCTCCACGCTCAACCGGCAGACCGCCGCGATGCTGCGGGCCGGAGTCGTCGAGCGCATCCCGGACCCCGACGGCGGCATCGCCCGCAAGTTCGCCATCACCGAGGAGGGCGGACGCCGTCTGGAGAGCGACCGGGCGAGGAACATGGCGGGCCTCGCGAAGGTCCTCACGGACTGGACCCCCGAGGAGGCCCAGCAGCTCGCCGACTCCCTCGGCCGCCTGAACCTCTCCATCGAGCGTCTCGACGGACGGCCCTGGCCGCGCGACTGAGCGGGCCCGGGCTTGCGATCCCGGGCCTGGGGCCCCGGGCCTGCGGGCCCGGTGGCTCAGTGGCGGCCCGCGATGCGGTCGGCCACCCTGGCGACGGGGTCCGTGCCGGGGCGCGGCGAAGTGCTCTCGCGGCGGTCGGCTGCGCGGTAAGCCGCGTACATGCCGTGGACGCCGAGCCAGCGGAAGGGCTCCGGCTCCCAGCGGCGGACCTTGTGGTTCACCCACGGCAGGGTGGTCAGATCCGTCGGACCCGCCTGCCCGGAGTCCTGCTGGATCAGGTCGCGCAGGGTGCGGGCGGCGAGGTTGGCGGTGGCGACGCCGGAGCCGACGTAACCGCCCGCCCAGCCCAGACCCGTCGAGCGGTCCAGGGTGACCGTGGCGCACCAGTCGCGCGGGACGCCGAGGACGCCGGACCAGGCGTGGTCGACGTGGACGCCCGCCGTGGTGGGGAAGAGGCGGACCATCAGATCGCGCAGGGCGGCCACGGTGGCGGGCTGGGTGCGGCCGTCGTTGTCGGTGGCCGAGCCGAAGCGGTACGGGTAGCCGCGGCCGCCGAGCGCGATGCGGTCGTCGGCGGTGCGCTGGGCGTAGAAGTAGGCGTGGGCCAGGTCGCCGAGGGTCTCGCGGCCCTCCCATCCGATCGTGTCCCAGATCCGGGCGGGCAGCGGCTCGGTGACGATCATGGAGGAGTTCATCGGGAGCCAGGTGCGCTTCTGCCCCTTGAGGCTCGCGGTGAAGCCCTCGGTGCAGCGCAGGACGTACGGGGCGCGGACCGTGCCGTACGGCGTCACGGCGTGCTTGGGCTTGATCTCGGTGACCGGCGTCGACTCGTGGATGGTCACGCCGAGCGCCTCCACCACGTCCGCGAGGCCCTTGACCAGCTTGGCCGGGTGCAGCCGGGCGCCGTGCGGGGTCCAGGACGAGCCGACGGCCCCCGTCACATGGACGCGCTCGGCGGTCTCGCGGGCGCCGCGCAGGACCCGGTCACTCTCCCCGAAGGCGATCTCGACGCTGTGGAAGTCCTTGAGCCGGGCGAGCTGGGAGGGGGTGTGGGCCACTTCCAGGACGCCGCCCTGGTGGATGTCGGCGTCGATCTTCTCTTCCGCGGCGGTCCTGACGACCTCGCCGACGGTGTCGTTCATCGCCTTCTGGAGCCGTACGGCGGCGTCGTGACCGTGCAGCTTGGCGTACCGGTCACGGCCCGCGATGCCGTTGTACAGCCAGCCGCCGTTACGGCCGGAGGCCCCGTAGCCGCAGAACTTGGCTTCCAGGACGGTGATGTTGAGGAAGGGGACGGCCTTCTTCAGGTAGTACGCCGTCCAGAGCCCGGTGTAGCCGCCTCCGACGATGCAGACGTCGACGCTGGTGTCGCCGGGGAGGGGTTCGCGCGGGGCGGGGGTGCCCTCCCGCGCGTACCAGAACGATATGCCGCCGACGACGGTACTGACGGTGCTCATGATGCCCCTGGTGTCCCTGCCCGGTCCGGTGAGATGCCGAGCGTACGTGTGGCGGGACGTTACTGCGCGCGGGGCTGTTCCGTCATGGCCCGGTCGACGCCGGGCCATGAGGTTCGGCGACCCCAGGATCGGTGACCCAGGTTCGGCGGCCCCAGGTTCGGCGGCCCCAGGATCGGTGACCTCAGGATCGGTGTCCCTAGGATCGGTGAGGTGATCGACATTCCTGACGAACTGATCGCCACGCAGTCCCAGTACAACGGAGCGGCCGGCCGGGCCTTCGTCGCCGCCCTGCCCGGCCTCGCCGAGCGGTGCCTGGAGCGGTGGGGGCTGCGGCCGGACGGCCCGTCGATGTACGGGATGTGCGCGCTGGTCCTGCCGGTGGTGCGGGAGGCCGACGGGCGGCCCGCCGCGCTGAAACTCCAGTCGGTGGACGAGGAGACGGCGGGCGAACCGGTCGCGCTGCGGGCGTGGGCCGACGCGGGGGCCGGGGCGGTGGAACTGCTCGGCCATGACCCGGAGTCCGGTGCGATGCTGCTGGAACGGCTCGACGAGCGGAGGCCGTTGTCCGGCGAGGCCGACGTGCGGAAGGCGGTGACGGTTCTCGGCGCGGTGCTGGCCCGGCTGGTGGCGGTGCCCGCGCCGGAGGGGCTGCGCACGTTGGGCGGGGCGGTGGAGCGGATGCTCGCGGCGGTTCCGGAGAGGGTGGGCCTGCTGGCCGACGCCGAGGACCGGCGGCTCGTCGAGGACTGCGCGGCGGCGGTGCGGGAGGTCGCGGGGGAGCCGGGGGACCGGCTGCTGCACTGGGACCTGCACTACGACAACGTCCTGGCCGGGCGCGCGGACGCGGGGCGGGCCGGGGAGTGGGTGGCGCTCGACCCGAAGCCGCTCGCGGGGGACCCGGGATTCGAGCTGTTCCCGGCGTTGGACAACCTCTTCGACGCCGACGAGGTGGTGTGGCGGTTCGACGCGTTGACGGAGGCGCTGGGCCTGGAGCGGGACCGGGAGCGGGCGCGGGCCTGGACGCTGGGGCGGGTGCTCCAGAACGGGCTGTGGGCGGCGGAGGGCGGGGAGGGTCGGATCGCCCCCGACCACGCGGAGATCGCCCGGCGGCTGCTGGGGCGGTGAGGGGCCCGCCTCCCGCGCGCCGGTCGGGGCCGTGGGCAGGGGGGCAGGGGCGGAGCCAGGGGCGGAGTCGGGTCCGCGGCCTGGCCGGAAGCCGCGAAGAACAAAACAAGGTGTGGCCGGGTCCCCGGGTTGCTTACGCTGCGCCCATGATTCGTACCGCCACACGTGAAGACGTCCCCGCCCTGCACTCCCTGGTGCGGGATCTCGCCGAGTACGAGAAGGCCCTCGACGAGGTCGTCGTCACCGAGGACCAGCTGCACGAGGCGCTGTTCGGCGACCGGCCCGCCGCCTTCGCGCACGTGGCGACGGCCGACGACGACAGCGGCGAGGTGATCGGCTTCGCCCTCTGGTTCCTGAACTTCTCCACCTGGCGCGGAGTGCACGGCATCTACCTGGAGGACCTGTACGTCCGCCCCGACCGGCGCGGCGGCGGCCACGGCAGGGCGCTGCTGACGGAGCTGGCACGGATCTGCGTGGAGCGCGGCTACCAGCGGCTGGAGTGGTCCGTGCTCGACTGGAACGCCCCGTCCATCGCGTTCTACGAGTCGCTGGGCGCGCGCCCGCAGGACGAGTGGACGGTGTACCGGCTGACGGACGGGGCGCTGACCCGTCTGGGGGCCGACGGGCGCGGGGCCTGACTACGGCTCCAGGACCACCTTGCCCATCGTGCCCCGGGTCTCCAGCGCGCGGTGCGCGGCGGCGGCCCCGGCGAGCGGGAAGCGCTGTACGGCGGGCCGCAGCCGGCCGGCCGCCGCGTCGGCGAGGGCACGGGTCTCCAGCGCGCGCAGACCGCCGCCGTTCTCGATCATCCCCGGCCCGAGGACGGACCCGGACGTGATGGCGCGTTCGGCCAGCTCCTCGTCGGTGAAGGTGAGCGGGCCCCCGTCGTGGAGCCCCTCGCCCGACCAGCCGTAGACCACGTGCCGCCCGCCGGGGCCGAGGAGGTCCACGGCGGCGCGGGCGGTGGTCCCGCCGACGGAGTCGTAGACGTCGGTGGCCCGCACTCCCGCCGCTTCGAGGTGTTCACGAGCCTGGCGCGGCCAGTCGGGGCGGGTGTAGTCGAGGGCGAGGTCGGCGCCCTCGGCCTCCGCCCGGGCCACCTTCGCCGGGCCGCCGGCCAGCGCGATCACGGTGGCGCCCGCGCTCTTCGCGTACTGGACGAGGAGGGTGCCGATCCCGCCCGCCGCCGCGGTGACGACGACCACGGAATCGGGGCCGAGCGGGGTGAACCCGAGGATGCCGAGGGCGGTGCGGCCGGTGCCGATCATGGCGACGGCCTCGGCGGCGTCGAGCCTCTCGGGGATCTCGTGGAGCCGGTCGGCCTCGGTGACGGTGAGTTCGGCGTACCCGCCGGGCGCCACGCCGATGTGGGCGACGACGCGCTTGCCGAGCCAGGCCGGGTCCGTCCCCTCGCCCACCGACTCGACGGTTCCGGCGACCTCGCGGCCGGGGATGGTGGGGAGGCCGACGGGCTCCGGGTACGGGCCGCGCTCTCCCTCCCGCAGAACGGTGTCCAGAACGTGGACCCCGGCCGCGGCCACGGCGATACGGACCTGGCCGGGGCCGGGGACGGGGTCCTCGGTCCGCTCGTACACGAGGTTCTCGGCGGGGCCGAAGGCGTGAAGGCGTACAGCGCGCATGACAAGCTCCATGGGGTCGCGCCGCGGGCCGTGCTCGCCGCGGGCTGTGACCCCACCCTCATACATCAAGTGCGCTTGAGGTCAACCCCGTAGACCCCGTCCTGGGCCCCCGTCCTGGGCCCCCGTCCTGGGCCCCCGTCCTGGATCCCCGTCCTGGATCCCCACCCGGGAGCGCGGCCCGGCGGCCTTCACGGCGAGCAGGGCGGCTTCGATGCCGCTGGTGAAGGAGACCTCGCTGAGGAGTCCGGGGGCGGCGACCTGGTCGCCCGCCAGGAAGATCCCGTTGCCCCGGACGACGGAGGGCCGGTCCCGCCAGGTGGTGCCCGGGCGGTCGACGGCCCCGGTGCGGCCGTCGGCGAGGGCCTCGACGCGCCAGGTGGTGCGCTCCCGCCAGCCGGGGAAACCGAGGTCGAGGAGTTCCTCGGCCCGCGCGGTCCCTTCCGCCCTGCGCGCGTCGGGGCCGATCGGGAACTGGCCCTGGAGCAGCTGTTCGCCGGCCGGGGCGAGGCCGGGATCCTGGGCGGTGAACCGCTCCAGCCAGCCGGGCGCGTCCAGGTCCGACACGACGAACGCGTCGCCGCGCCGGGTGCGCACCGCCAGGTCCAGCAGGACGGTGCGGCCGCTGTCCCAGGTGAGGGACGCGTCATCGAGGAGGACACGGGCGGAGTCGAGGGAGGTGGCGACGACGACCGGTCCGGTACGGGCCAGCTCGCCGAGGATCCGGGCATCGACGCGGGCGGCGGTCTCGATGCCGACCCCGAGGCCCCGGGCGTGGCCGGCCAGCCGCTCGACGAGCGGAGCCCAGCCGCCGACCGGGTAGTGGGCCTCGGGCGGGAACGAGGCCAGGCGGTGCAGGCGCTCCTGGACGAACCGGGCGGAGAGCGACCCCGGGTCGTGGTGGAACAGGGCGGTGGCGGCGAAGTTCGAGGCGGCCCGGGCACCCTCCTCGCCGACCTGTCCGACGGCCCACTCCAGGAAGGCGACGTCGACCGGGGCCGTGCGGGGAGCCCGGCGGGCGAGCCGCAGCAGAGCCGCCGGCGGGGTCCGGCGGGCGGCTCCCGCGCGGCGGAAACGGAAGCGGAGGCCTTCGAGGGACGGTACGGAGACGACGGCGCCGAGAAGACCGCGCCGGGTCAGCCAGGTCCAGTGCGGCCCGCGCCGGTACAGGGCGTGCGGGCCTTCGTTGGCGCGGTACGGCCCGTCCGCGGTCCTGGCTCGGCCGCCGAGGGTCCGGTGGCCCTCGTGCAGGGTGACGCGCGCACCGGACTCGGCCGCGGTGATGGCGGCGGTGAGGCCGGCGAGGCCGCCGCCGATGACGTGGATGTGTTCCATGGCTGGATCTCCTTCGCGTCTTTGATGATGCGACGGATCGGGGGCGGCGGCTCGTGACACGGTCGACGGGGGATTGTCAGTGGGGTGCGTCACGATGGGGGCATGGCAGCGAGCGAGGGCAGGACGACCAGAGCGACCGGGGCGACCAGGGGGGCCAGGGCGGTCAAGGGCAAGAAGGACACCATCGCGGCGGCGAGGCGTCCGGAGGTGCGGCTGCCACCGCTCGTTCCCTACGACGGCGAGGGCCTGGAGCCGGACGGGGACTACGACGGGGTGCGGTTCGACGGGGTGGACCTGGCGGACGCGTCGGGCCGGGGCGCCCGGTTCATGGACTGCGCCCTGGACGGCTGCACCCTGGACCGCACGGAGCTGGCGCGGGCCCGCTTCATCGACGCGGTGCTGACGGGCGTACGGGGTGTGGGCACCGATCTCGCGGAGGCGTCGCTGCGGGACGTGGAGGTGGTGGACGCGCGCCTGGGCGGGGTGCAGCTGCATGGCGCGGTGCTGGAGCGGGTGGTGGTGCGCGGCGGCAAGATCGACTACCTGAATCTGCGCAAGGCCCGGCTCAAGGACGTCGTCTTCGAGGGCTGTGTGCTCTCCGAGCCGGACTTCGGTGACGCGCATCTGGTCCGCGTCGAGTTCCGGGACTGCGTGCTGAAGCGGGCGGACTTCAGCGGGGTCCGGATGGAGTCGGTGGACCTTCGCGCGGTGGCCGAGCTGGACATCGCGCGGGGCGTGGACCGGCTGGCGGGTGCGGTGATCAGCCCGTTGCAGCTGATGGAGCTGGCTCCGGCGTTCGCGGCGCAGATCGGGGTGCGAGTGGAGGCGTGAGGCCCTCGGGCGGCGGCGCGGGCCTCACATGCGGGGGAAGCGGGCCTGGAGGTCCCAGATCGCGGGGTTGTCGGCGAGTCCCTCGTGCATGTCGGCCAGGTCGGCGATCAGGTCGTGCAGGAAGTCGCGGGCCTCGCGGCGCAGGAGGGAGTGGCTGAAGGTCAGCGGGGGCTCGTCGCCGGGCATCCAGTCCGCCTCGACGTCGACCCAGCCGAAGCGCCGCTCGAACATCATCCGGTCCGATGACTCGGTGAAGTCCAGCTCCGCGTACTGCTGCCGGTGCGAGCGGTTGCCGCGCGGGTCCTGGTCGATCTGCTCGACGATGTCGCACAGCGCCCACGCGAAGTCCAGCACCGGCACCCATCCCCAGGCCGTGGACACCTCGCGGTCCGCCTTGGTGTCCGCGAGGTAGACGTCGCCGGAGAACAGATCGTGCCGCAGCGCGCGGACGTCCGCGCGGCGGTAGTCGGTCTGCGGGGGGTCGGGGAAGCGGCGGGAGAGGGAGTAGCCGATGTCGAGCACGGATCGATGGTGTCATGCCCGTCCGGGGCGGACCGACACGATCGGGTGAAGCGGAGCAGGTATGCCAGACGCATATGCCGATCGCTTCCTAGTCTCCGGCATATGGTCAGTTCGCCTCATGAGGCTCATCATCGGATCTTCCAGGAGAATCCGGGTTTATTCGCGAGTGCCTTCCGTACCTTGGGCATCCCCTTTCCGGAACCTGTCGCGGTGTCGCTCATGGACACCGATCTCACGGAGATCAGGCCGCTCGAACGGCACGTGGACACGCTGCTGCGCATCGATGTGGCCGACGGGGGCTCCCTGTTGCTGGCGATCGAGGCCCAGGGCAAGAAGGACCCGGACAAGCGCAGTAGCTGGGCGTACTACCTCGCCCACCTCTACGCGAAGTTCCGCTACCCGTGCGTGCTCCTGGTCGTCTGCCGGGACAAGGGGACGGCGGAGTGGGCAGCCGAGCCGATCCGTATCGGCCTGGACAAGCACCCCAGCCTGGTCGCTCACCCCCTGGTGCTCGGACCGCACAACGTACCCATGGTCACGGACGCCGTCAGGGCGGCCGACGACATCCCGATGGCCGTCTTCTCGGCGATCACGCATAGTAACGATCACGACATCGCTGCCATACTGGAGGCTCTTGCCGAGGCGCTCCGGGCCACGGACGCCGATGCCGCAGCGGTTTTCGCCGAATTCACCGAGGCGGGTCTGGGAGCCACCCCGGCCCGTGAGATCTGGAGGAACCTGATGGGCACTGGTCTCAGTCACTTCCGCGGCTTCGTCGCCGAGAGCTTCCGCGACGAAGGCCGCGACGAAGGCCGTGTGGAAGGCCGCGTCGAAGGCCGGGCCGAGGACATTCTGCGGATTCTCGCGGTGCGCGGTGTCACGGTGCCCGATGAAGCACGGCAGCGGATCACCGCCTGCAAGGACCTTGCGGTGCTCGATGTGTGGTTCGAGCGCGCCGTCACGGCGACGACCGCCGACGCGGTGCTCGCGGAGACCTGATCGCCGGGTTCGTCCCGGAGGTTTTGTCTCCGCGCGCACTTCACCAACGTCCGGTGTCCGAGGGCTGTTCGGCGCAGGTCAGTCGGCCACGGCCTCGATCACGGCGAACGGCGCGGCTTCGGTGAGCGGGGTGACCGTCGTGAGGGTCAGACCCGCGCGGCGGCACACCTCCGCGAAGTCATCGCGGGTGCGCTCCCGGCCGCCCAGATTCACCAGCATGTTGAGGTCGCTGAGGTAGGTGACCCCGCCATCGGTGACGTCGGCACGGATGTCGACCGCGTCGGGAAGCACGGGCTCCACGATCAGGACGACGCCGCCGGGCGGCAGCACCTGACGGCAGTGGGTCAGGATCGTGACCGCCTGGTCGTCCGTCCAGTCGTGCAGGACGCTCTTCAGCAGGTAGAGATCCGAGCCCCCGGGCACCGAGTGGAAGAAGTCTCCGGCGATCAGGGAGCACCGGTCCTCCAGCCCGTGCCGCGCCATCGTGTCCGGCGTTCCGGCCAGGCCCCCCGCCGTGTCGAGGACGACACCGGTGAGGCCGGGATGGGCGGCCAGCACACCGGCCAGGAGGGTCCCGTCGCCCCCGCCGACGTCCGTGACCGAGGCGAACCGGCCGAAGTCGAAGGCGCCCGGCAGGGCGGCGGCGGTCTCCGAGGAGGCTTGGCTCATCGCCGCGTTGAACTCGGCGGACAGCTCGGGGTGCTGGGCGAGGTGGCTGAAGAAGTCGGTGCCGAACACGCCGTCGAACGCGACCTCGCCGGTGCGGACGCTGTCGTCCAGGTGCTCCCAGGCACGGACGATCGTCGGCTCGGTGAACATCCTGACGAACGAGGCGAGCGAGTCGGGGCGGCCGGGGTGCAGCAGCGCCCCCGCGGGGGTCACCGAGAAGGTTCCCGGGGCGGGCTCCCGCAGCAGGCCGAGCCCGGTCAGGGCACGCAGCAGCCGCTCCATGGGCTGGGGTTCGGCTCCGGCTTCGGCGGCCACCTCGACAGCCCGGCGCGGCGCGTCGCCCAGCAGTTCCACCACCCTCAGCCGGGCTGCCGCGCGCAGGGCCTGCGCCGCCATGCTCCCGAACGCGAGCCGGACGACCAGATCGCGGTCGGCCGTCTCCGCTGCCGTGACATCGGCGTTCGTGTTCGTCATGGGTGTTTCCTCTCGACTGTGTGCGGTGCGAAGTGCGATGGGTACCTGCGGTGCGTACGTGCGGTGCCTACGTGCGCGAAGGGCGGTGCGTACGTGCGCGAAGGTCAGCCGGCGGACGTGGACCTGCCGGCCAGGGCGCGCGGCGCGCACCCGGCCAGGGCCGTGACGTCGCGGTGGAGGTGGGACTGGTCGGCGTATCCGCAGGCGAGGGCGACGGCGTCGGCGCTCTCGCCCGCGCAGAGGGCCCGGGCGGCGTGGTCGAAGCGGACCAGCATGGCGGCGCGCTTGGGGGTGAGACCGATCTGGTCGGTGAACCGGGACCACAGCCGCTTGCGGCTCCATCCGAAGGACGCGGCGAGGCCGGCGACCCGTACCCGGCCCCGGCGGGCCACGATGGTGTCCCAGGCGGCGGCGACCTCGGGTGATACCGGTGGTGTGCCGGCAGCCCGCTTCGCGAGGAACGCGTCCGTCAGCGCCAGGCGTTCCTGCCACGTCGTGGCGTCGGTCAACTGCTCGCGGAGGTGGCGGGCGTGCCGCCCCCACAGCTCTTCCAGACCGTTGACCGACCCGTCCAGTTCGCGCGGGGAGACGCCCAGTACCGCATGGGCGGCCAGGGGTGGCAGACAGACCTCGACGCACTCGACGTGCTCGCCCCGGACACGGGCCGGGCCGGGCGACAACGAGGCGACGAAGCTCCTCAGCGGCCGGCGCGCCGCGGCACTCTCCACCGTGAGGGGGGTGTCCCCGAGCCCGATGACGAGGACCACGACGGGCTGGGGGAGCACCTGCATGTCCAGCCCGACGGAGGCACGGTCACGGAAGCCGGCCATCCGGACCCCGTCGAGCGCCGTGCTGCCGAGGAAGTGGGCGACCTCCCAGCCGTGCTCGGAATCGTGCTCCCGAGGCGCGGGACGCACGTGATTTCTGCGCATGCCCCTACCGTTGCCGACTCCTGCGCGTCTGTCTTGGACGAAAGTTCCGGAGCCACCCGGTCCCGCTGTGCCGCTGTGCCGCTGTGCCGCTGCGCCGGTGTGCCGGTGTGCCGGTGTGCCGCGCTACGGTCCAGCGGATCTCAGGGGGATCAGGCGGATCACGCAAGCCTGGTGCCCCTCGCACCCCTCGCACCCCTCGCGCCCCGGCTCACGGAAGCAGACGCTGCTCCTTCGCCACCGACACCGCGCCCGCACGCGTGTCGACGCCGAGCTTGTCGTAGATCCGGCCCAGGTGGGTCTTGACCGTGGCCTCGCTGATGAACAGGGCGCGGGCGATGTCGCGGTTGCCGAGGCCCTGGGAGAGCTGGGCCAGGATGTCGCGTTCGCGGTCGGTGAGGCTCGGGCGGGGGCTGCGCATCCGGGCCATGACCCGGCTGGCGACGGGGGCCGAGAGCGTGGTGCGGCCCTGGGCGGCGGACCGGATCGCGGCGAACAGTTCCTCCGGGCGCTCCGCCTTCAGCAGATAACCGGTCGCCCCCGCCTCGATGGCCCTGGTGATGTCGGCGTCCGTGTCGTACGTGGTCAGCACGAGGACGTGCACCGTGCCGTCGGCCGCGATGCGGCGGGTCGCCTCGACGCCGTCGATGCCCTCGCCGAGCTGGAGGTCCATGAGGACGACGTCCGGCGTGAGCCGGGCGGCGAGCACCACGGCCTCCTCGCCGCTGCCGGCCTCGCCGACGACCTCGATGTCCGGTTCGCTCCCGAGGAGGGCGAGCAGTCCGGCGCGGACGACCACGTGGTCGTCGCAGAGCAGGATGCGTACGGGGGGTGTCTGCGGGCCTTGGCCGGTCATACGGGGTCCTCCAGGGCGGTGAGGGGGACGGGCACGAGCGGGATCGCCGCCGAGAGGACCGTGCCCTCGCCCGGGGCCGACTCGATGGTGAGCGTGCCGCCGAGCTGGTGCACGCGGGCCCGGATGGCGGGGAGCCCGTGACCGCGCACGGCGGCGGGGCTGCGGACGGGCGCGGGCTCCACGGTGAAGCCGCGGCCGTTGTCGCCGATGTCGAGGACCACCCGGTCGTCGAGGTGGGTCAGGGTCAGCCCGGCGGCGGTGGCCCCGGAGTGCTCCCGCACATTGGCCAGGGCCCCCTGGGCGATGCGCAGCAGGGCCGACTGCACCCGGTCCGGCAGCGGGGCGTGCGGAGTGCCCTCCACATGGCAGTGGACGGTGATCGCGCCCTCCGCCTGGGCGCTCTCGCGGGCCGCCAGCGTGTGCAGGGCCGCTTCCAGGCCGCCGCCCTGCGCCAGGTCGGCGGGGGCCAGGTCGTGGACGAAGCGGCGGGCCTCGGTGAGGTTGCGTTCCGCGATGCCGGTGGCCGTACGTACGTGGCGGCGGGCCGCGTCCGGGTCGGCGCTCCAGGTGCGGTCGGCCGCCTGGAGCAGCATCTGCTGGCTGGACAGGCCCTGCGCCAGGGTGTCGTGGATCTCCATGGAGAGCCGCTGACGCTCGGCGAGGGTTCCCTCGCGCCGCTCGGTGGCGGCCAGTTCGCGCCGGGTGCGCAGCAGGTCGTCGATCAGCTCGCGCTGGCGTCCGGCCAGTTCCCGCTGGCGTACCGCCTGGCGCTGCATATGGACGAAGACGGCGGTCGCCACGGCGGCGACCGCGGGTGGGGCGAGGACCAGATTCGGGTCGAACCCCTCGGCCAGGCGCAGTTGCGCGGCCACGACGAACGCGGTGAGCAGAGCGACCAGGGCGAGGGCCGCGCGCGGCGGCAGGATGCGCAGCCCGGTGTAGAACAACGGCACCGCGCACCACGCGAAGCTCGGCGCGAGGACGACCAGCACCATCCAGACGAGGACGAGCACACCGAGCCAGGAGAGCCGGCGCGGGGTGGGACGCGAACCCAGGACGGGTCCCAGGAGGTACAGCACCGCCAGGGTGATCGACAGGGCGATGATCCACGGGGTCCGGGCCTCCCCGGGGTGCCGCATCAGGAACCGGGTCAGCGAGGCGCCGAGCAGCAGGAAGAACGCGGCGTGCATGAGGAGCGCGAGCCAGCGGGCGTCGGGGTCGGCGCCGGGCCCTGGGCCGGAACCCTGGCCGGGGCCGGGGCCGGCGCTTGTGCGCGGGCCGGTGCCCGGGGGGCTGGCGCTTGTGCCCGGGCCCGTGCCCGGGGGGCTGGCGCTTGTGCCGGGGCCGGTGCCCGGGCCGTGGGCAGCGCCGGAACCCGAGGCGAAACCCGGGCCGGAGCCCGAGCCGGGTGCAGCGTCGGCCCCCGGGCCGGCCCCCGAGCCAGCCCCCGGGCCGGAAGCGGAGCCGGTGGCTCCGTCCCCCTCCGGGGCCTGCGCATCGCTCCGGTGCTCCACCTCGTACCTCGTATTCCGTCTCGCCCGAACCCGCCCGCTGAGACCCTGCTGACCTGCGCGGATCTTCCATGGTGACCCGATCCGGCCACCCCCGCATCAACCGATCGGCCGACGGGGGCGTCGGCCGACCCGCGCGCCGCTTCCAGCCGGTACGTCGACCGTACGGGGCCGGATCCGCCGGGAGGATCGATACCAGAGCGAAACGCCCGGACCTCTTCCGGGCCTCCCCGCACACCGAACCACCGGGCCGCCCCCGGATCACCAAGGAGCCACCATGAAGAAGCTGTCGCCGCGCACCCGTGTCGTCACCGGCGCCGTCGTCGTCGCCGCCCTCGGGGCCGGCACGTTCGGCGCGATGTCCGCGAGCGCCTCCTCCCCGGCCGCCGCCCCCGCCGCCGCGGTCAAGGCCGACACGAGCAACCGGAACCTCCAGCAGACGACGCACCTGACCGTGGCCGCCGCCACCAAGGCCGCGCAGGCCACGCTGGACGCGGCGAAGAAGGAGAACCAGCGCATCTCCGTCGCGGTCGTCGACCGCGACGGCAACACCATCGTCTCCCTGCGCGGCGACGGCGCGGGCCCGCAGTCCCCCGAGTCCGCAGTGAAGAAGGCGTACACCGCCGTCTCCTGGAACGCCCCCACCTCCGAGTTGGTCAAGCGCCTGGAGCAGGCCCCGAACCTGAAGGACATCCCTGGCACCCTGTTCCTCGGGGGCGGTGCTCCGGTGCAGGTCAAGGGCGCCCCGGTGGCCGGCATCGGCGTGGCCGGCGCGCCCAGCGGCGACCTCGACGAGAAGTTCGCCCAGGCGGGCGTCGCGGCCCTCGCCCGGTAGTCACGACCCGCACAGGCACCCGCACAGGCACAGGCACAGACGGGAACGGAGTACCCATGAACGCCCTCGATCACGACCTGCTCACCGCCGCACGCACCGGCGACACCGAAGGTGTGCGCACCGCGATCGAGGGCGGCGCCCGGGTCGACGTCCGCGACGACGAGTTGCGCACCCCTCTCCTCCTCGCCGTCCACGGCGACCACGTCGAGGCGGCCCGGCTGCTCGTGGCCGCCGGGGCGGACCCGGACGCCCAGGACCGGCGCGAGGAGAGCCCGTGGCTGGCCACCGGCGTCACCGGCAGCGTCGCGATGCTGCACGTACTGCTGCCGGCCGGACCGGATCTGACCCTGCGCAACCGGTTCGGCGGCATCTCCCTCATCCCGGCGAGCGAATGCGGCCATGTCCCGTACGTACGGGAGGTGCTGCGGGTCACCGGCATCGACGTCGACCACGTCAACCGGCTCGGCTGGACCGCCCTGCTGGAGGCGGTGATCCTCGGCGAGGGCGGGCTCGCCCACCAACAGGTCGTGGAGCTGCTCCTCGCGGCCGGGGCGACGCGGGACCTGCCCGACGGCGACGGGGTGACGCCCCTGGCCCACGCCGAGCGGCGCGGTTTCGCCGAGCTGGCCGCCCTGCTGCGGGACGTCGCATGACCGGGGACCACGGCCCCCGCACCGCCCTCCGCGAAGCCTTCCCGGTCAATGGCCCCGGCGCCGAAGGCCGTGACGAGGGCTCCTCGGCCTCCGCTCCCCGCGTCGCCCCCCGGCTGCCCGGCCCCCGCGCCCGTCGCCTCGCCCTCGGGCTCGTCGCCGCCGCCCTGCTCGCCGGGTGCTCGACCGGCACGACGGAGGCGGCCCCGGACACCCCTGGCACCCGTGGCCCGTCCGCCGCGGCCGGCACCGCGGCGACCCCCGTCCCCTCCCGCGCCCCCGCCGGCCGCACCCCCGACGGCACCCTCCTCGTCGCCGACTTCGGCGGCGACACCGTGACCTTCGTCGACCCCGGGAAGGACGGTTCGGGGAGGAACGGGGCCCCCATCGCCTCCGTCGAGGTCGGCACCGCGCCCTACGGCCTCGTCGTCGGCGAGGACGGGCGGGCCTGGGTCGCCACCGCCGAGGGCGTCGCGGTCGTCGACACCCGGGAGCGGACCCGGCTCGCGCTCGTCCCGTACGAGACGGAGTCCGGCCCGGTCACCACCGGCGAGTACCGGGGCGGCGGCATGGGCATCGCCCTGGCCCCGGACGGGAAGCACGTCTACGTCGGGGTCAACGTGCCCGGCGGCGACGGCGCGGTCGAGGTCATCGACACCGCTACCCGCGAGGTCACCGGCGTCGCGACCGTAGGCATGCGCCCCTTCGACGTGGACGTGTCCCCGGACGGCCGCGAGGTGTACGCCACCGATCACGACTCCTTCGACGTGACGGCGGTGGACGCCGACTCGCTGGAGACCCGGCGCATGGAGGTCGCCCCGTACGGCACGGAGGGCGGGCTCGGCTCCTGGCTGAAGCCGCACTACGCCGTCGTGCGCCCCGAGGACGGCAAGCTGCTGCTGCCGTTCGAGGGGGAGCGGCTCGCGGTCCTCGACCCGCGCGACGGAGAGGTGACCATCGAGCCGATGACCGCCAACACCCACCAGCACGGTGCGGCCCTCACCCCCGACGGCACCCTCCTGGTGGTGGGCACCGGCCCGATCGGGTCGGACGACGCGGACCCCTCGCTCACCGTCCGGTCCCCCGATGGCGAGGAACGGGTCGTTCCGCTGGACGGGCCGCACGAGGACGTGGCGGTGTCGAAGGACGGCCGCACGGCGTACGTGACCGGCGGCTTCACCCGCGACGGGTACTGGAACGGCATCACGGTCGTCGACCTGGACGGCGGGAGCAGCGAGCCGGTCCGCCTGGAGGCAGGCAACCGGCCGCTCGGAATCGCCATCCTCTAAACGGGAGCCGCCCGTTCTTCCCCCGAGACGGGCGGCTCCTTCCGGCTCCCCCCGAGGCGGCGCCCCCTCCCCGGCTCCCCCCGAGGCGGCGCCCCCTCCCCGGCTTCCCCCGAGGCGGGCGGCTCCTTCCGGTCCCGGATTCCGGCGTACCGAGATCTAGGATCGACCGGGTGAACCACCCCCACCCGGCCCGGCTGCGCACCGTGCGCCTCCTCCCGCCGTTCGCCCTGGCACTCGCCCTCCTCGGCGGGGGCTGTACGGGCGGGGTGCCGGGAACCCCGGGCGCGGCCGGACTGCGCGACCCGTACTTCCCGGGGCTCGGCAACGGCGGCTACGACGTCACCCACTACGGCCTGGAGCTCGACGTCGACCCGGCCGGAGACCGGCTGCGCGGCACCGCCACGATCACCGCCCGCGCCACTCAGGACCTGAGCGCCTTCCACCTCGACCTCGCCGGGCTCGACGTGGACGGCGCCACCGTCGAGGGCCGCCCGGCCGCCGTGAACCGGGCGGGCAAGGAGCTGACGTTGCGTCCGGCGGCCGACGTGGAGGGCCGGCTGGGCAAGGGGCGTACGTTCACCGCCGTAGTGCGCTACTCCGGCTCCCCGGAGACGGTCACCGACCCGGACGGGTCGAAGGAGGGCTGGCTGCGGACGGCCGACGGCGCGGTCGCCCTCGGCGAACCGGCCGGCTCCATGGCCTGGTTCCCCGGCAACCACCACCCGAGCGACAAGGCCGCGTACGACATCGCGGTCACCGTGCCCGAAGGGCTCGCGGGGATCTCCAACGGGGAGCTGGTGTCCCGGCGTACGGCGAACGGGCGCACCGCCTACCGCTGGCGGACCGCCGAACCGATGGCGAGCTATCTGGCGACCGTCGCCGTGGGGCGGTTCGCCACCGCGGAGTCGGTGACCCCCGACGGCATCCGGCTGTTCACCGCCGTGGATCCGGAGTCGGCGGCGGCGAGCGCGGACGTGCTGGCGCGGATCCCGGCGGTGCTGAAGTGGTCGGCGGGGAAGTTCGGCCCGTATCCCTTCTCCTCGGCCGGGGCGATCGTCGAGCGGACGGGCGACTCGGCGTACGCCCTGGAGACCCAGAACCGGCCGGTCTTCCCCGGCCCGCCGGACACCGCGCTCCTCGTACACGAACTGGCCCACCAGTGGTTCGGGAACTCCGTCACGCCCGCGACCTGGCGGGACATGTGGCTGAACGAGGGCTTCGCGACCTACGCGGAGTGGCTCTGGGCCGCCGACCACGAGGACGTACCGGTCGAGGAGAGCTTCGAGGCGGCGTACGCGGACGACGCGAACTGGGCGTTCCCGCCCGCCGATCCACCGAGCGCCGCCGAGCTGTCCGGGCCGCCGGTCTACGGGCGGGGGGCGATGGCCGTGCACCGCGTCCGGCTCGCCCTGGACGACGACCGGGCGTTCTTCGCCCTGGTCAAGGGGTGGACGAAGGCGCACCGG
This sequence comes from Streptomyces sp. NPDC026589, assembly GCF_040638385.1. Lineage (NCBI taxonomy): Bacteria > Bacillati > Actinomycetota > Actinomycetes > Kitasatosporales > Streptomycetaceae > Streptomyces > Streptomyces sp. NPDC026589. The sequence continues at coordinate 107,026 of NZ_JBEZYG010000027.1, read as the reverse complement.
CACGCCAACGCCTCGACCGACGACTTCACCGCGTACGTGGAGGAGGAGACGGGGCGGGACCTCACCGAGCTGTGGGACGCCTGGCTGTACGGCAGGAGCCGGCCGCCCCTGGAGGGCTGACCGGCTCCCGTACTCGCGGACGTACCGCGCTACTCGCGGATGTACCGCGGTGCTCGCGACGTACCGCGTTACTTGACGTTGACCCCGGTCCAGGTGGCCGAGACCGCCTTCAGCTCCTCGCTGTCCGCGCCGAACAGGTCGGTCGCCGCCTTCTCGGTGGCGACGCGCGCGCCCGCGTAGTCGGTCGTGGAGGTCATGTAGACGGAGAGGGCCTTGTACCAGATCTGGTACGCCTTCTCCCGGCCGATGCCCGTCAGCGTCGAGCCGTCGGAGGTCGCGGAGTCGTAGTCGACGCCGTTGACCGTCTTCTTTCCGCTGCCCTCGGCGAGCAGGTAGAAGAAGTGGTTGGCGACGCCGGAGGAGTAGTGGACGTCGATGTCGCCGAGGTTCTCGTCCCAGAAGTCGGCCGAGCTGCCGTCCTTGCTGGGCTTGTCCATGTAGCGCAGCGGGGTGCCGTCGCCGTTGATGTCGATCTTTTCGCCGATGAGGTAGTCCCCGGCGTCCGAGGCGTTGTCGGCGAAGAACTCCACCGAGGCGCCGAGGATGTCGCTGGTCGCCTCGTTGAGGCCGCCGGACTCGCCCGCGTAGTCCAGGTCGGCGGTGGCGGAGGTGAGGCCGTGGGTCATCTCGTGGGCGGCGACGTCGATGGAGGTGAGGGCGTTCTTGTTGCCCTCGCCGTCGCCGTACGTCATGCAGAAGCAGCTGTCGTCCCAGAAGGCGTTGACGTAGTTCTCGCCGTAGTGGACCCGGGAGTAGGCGGCTTTGCCGTCGCCCGCGATGCCGTCGCGGCCGAGCGCGGTCTTGTAGAAGTCCCAGGTCTTCGCGGCGCCGTAGTGGGCGTCGACGGCGGCGGTCTGCCGGTCCGCGCCGGTGCCGTCGCCCCAGGCGTCGTCGTCGTCCGTGACGAGCTCGCCGGTGCCGGAGGAGCCCTGGTTCAGGTCGTACGTCCGGTGGCCGCCGCGTTCGCCGTCGGTCAGCTCGAAGCCGGCGTCGGTCTTCGTGGTGGTGAGTTCGACCTCGCCGCTGTACTGGCTGGTGCCGGTGCCGGTCTCGATCGCCTCGTAGCTGTGCAGCTTCTCGCCGGTCGTGGCGTCGGTGATGGTGTGAACGCGGCTGGGCGTGCCGTCCTTCTGGACGCCCTTCTTGACGGTCTCCCAGGCGAGGACCGGGTTGTCGCCGCCCGCGTGGATCACCTTGCGGGCGCTCGCCGCGGCCTTCAGCTTCGGCGTCGTCGACGCCACGGCTATCTTCGCGTCGGTCGCCCTGTCGACGCTCTTGATCTTTCCGGCGGCGGTGGCGTGGGTGATCAGGTCGCCGCCGAGGACGGGCAGGCCGTCGTAGGTGCGCTCGTAGCGGGTGTGGACGGTGCCCCGGGCGTCCTTGATGACGTCGCGGGCGATCAGCTTCTCCGCGCCGCCGAGCTTCAGGGCCTTCGCCGCCGAGGAGGCGTCCGCCTGGGCCGACTTGATGGCCGTGGCGCGCTGCGCCGAGGGGTTCACGCCGAGTGCGGCGGCCGTGGAGGGCGTCGCCGCCGTGGTACGGGCGTCGTCGCCGCCGGGCGTGGCGACGGCGGATCCGGCCTGGACACCGGCGACGACCATCGCGGCGACCGCCGCGAGTGCTGCGAGCCGACGGGTGCCGCGGTGGGCGCGGGAGGTGCGGGAGGTGTGGGGGGTGGTCTGGAGGTTCATGTGTGGCTTCTCCGTTGGTCGTCCTGTGGGGGGACTACGAGCGGAGAGCGTGCCACCTGATGAGCGAAGTTGACGGTGTGCCGACAATTGCCTCACAAGTTTTTGACCAGCTCTTGTACGTATGGGGGGCCGTGCTGTCCGGTATTCGGTGAAGTGGTGGATTTCCGCCGTAGCAGGGCAGGCGGCGTGACGGCCCCTCACACCCGCCGGAGCCCCCGGCCGCGAAGGCGGCCGGGGGCTCCGGTGAAGCGGGTGAAGCGGTTGTGCGCTCGGGTCAGAGGTTGACGCCGAAGTCCTGGGCGATGCCGCGCAGGCCGGAGGCGTACCCCTGGCCGACCGCGCGGAACTTCCACTCGGCGCCGTTGCGGTAGAGCTCGCCGAAGACCATGGCGGTCTCGGTGGCGGCGTCCTCGCTCAGGTCGTAGCGGGCGATCTCGGCGCCGCCGGCCTGGTTGAGGATGCGGATGAACGCGTTCCGGACCTGGCCGAAGTTCTGGCTGCGGTTCTCGGCGTCGTAGATGGAGACCGGGAAGACGATCTTGTCCACGTCGGCCGGCAGACCCGCCAGGTTGACGTTGATCTGCTCGTCGTCGCCCTCGCCCTCACCCGTGACGTTGTCACCGGTGTGCACGATGGTCTGGTCCGGCGTCGACTTGTTGTTGAAGAAGACGAAGTGGCCGTCCGAGACGACCTTCCCCGCCGGGTTGACCGCGATCGCCGAGGCGTCGAGGTCGAAGTCGGTGCCGGTGGTGGTGCGGACGTCCCAGCCGAGGCCGACCGTGACGGCGGTAAGGCCCGGTGCCTCCTTGGTGAGCGAGACGTTGCCGCCCTTGGACAGGCTTACTGCCATGGGAAGTCCCTTTCCTCGTCGTGTGCGGGCTTCGTGCCATCACGAAAGCTACCGTCACCCGTCATAACGCAAGCAGCAGACCACGAGGTTCCTGGTCGCTTTACTTTCTTTGCCGAACTTCGTCCCGAAGTGGAGCCGGTCAGGGGACACCGTGCGGTGCCGTGCGCGATCCCGTCGGCAAAAGAAGGTGACGAACAGGGCGCGGGGAAGGGACCATGGGTGTCATGTCCGGGCCCTATGTCATCCGCGGCTCGGTCTCCCTCCCGGAGGCCGAGCTCATGTGGCGTTTCTCGCGGTCCTCCGGGCCCGGCGGCCAGCACGTGAACACCAGCGACTCCCAGGTGGAGCTGCGCTTCGACCTGGCGGCGACCGACGCGCTCCCCGAGGTGTGGAAGGCGCGGGCGCTGGAGCGGCTCGCGAGCAGGCTGGTGGGCGGGGTGATCTCCGTACGGGCCTCCGAGCACCGCTCCCAGTGGCGCAACCGCGAGACGGCCGGCGCCCGCCTCGCCGCACTCCTCGCCGAGGCCACGGCGCCGCCGCCCAAGCCCCGGATCAAGCGGAAGATCCCGCGAGGCATCAACGAGCGCAGGCTGCGGGAGAAGAAGCAGCGCGGCGACACGAAGCGCGGGCGCTCGGGCCGCGACTGGTGACGCTCGGGCCCGCGACGGGTGACGCTCAAGCCTCGACGGGTGACTCCGGGGGCCCTGTCCCGTCAGCCCAACTGGCGGTAGCGGCCCTTGAAGTACGCCAGCGGGTCGCCCTCCGGGCTCGGCAGCACCGCGGTGAGCACCCGCCCGATCACCAGGGTGTGGTCCCCGGCCACCACGCGCTGCTCGGTGCGGCACTCCAGCGTCGCCAGCGCCCCGCCGATCAGTGGCGCGTGCGTGACCTCGCCCCGTACGTACGGGACGTCCTCGAACAGCAGCCGGTCGCTGATCCGGCCCTTCATGGCGAACCGGCCCGCGATGTGCCGCTGGCTCGCGGCCAGGACGGAGACCGCCCACAGCGGCTGCTCCTCCAGGAGGTCGTCCATCCGGGAGCCGTTGCGCAGGCTCACCATCACCAGGGGCGGGTCCAGGGACACGGACATGAAGGCGGTCGCCGTCATGCCCACGTCCTCGCCCCGGCCGTCCTCGTCGAGGGGCGGTTCCTGGGCGGTGACCAGCACCACCCCGGCGGCCAGCCGCGCGAGGGCGGCACGGAACTCGTCGTTGCTCACTCCCTCAGCATGGGGGACGGTCTCGGGGCGCGGGGTGGGGGGCTTCGTCTGGAGCACACACCGACGCTAACCGCGGGGGGCGCGCGGTCGCATCGGGCCAGGGGACCAGGCCGGTCCTAGGACTCCGGCAAGAACCGTGTACGCGGGCGCACGAGCGGTGCGGCAGCACACGGGCCCACGAGCGGTGCGGCACACGGGCGCACACAACGGGAACCGGATCCTCCGGCTCCATGCGCCGCCGAGCCGGCCCTTCCGGTCTCGTTCCGAACAGCAACGGCCACCGTGAGTCACCGGCATCACCCGGCCATCTGTTGTGACTTGAGTCACAGAGTCCATTTTCTGCTGACCCTGTGTACCGGGTGCACAGCTCACTGTGATTCAGTGGCCGTGACACTGCAACAAGTACGTCGATATGAAACCTGGAGTTGCTGTCGAGGTCTCGGGGAGTGCGAGCGATGGAGGCCGAGTCGGAACCGTACGTCCGCCTTGCGACCATGCGGCAGCTGCATCAGGCCGTCGCTGATCTCAATACGGCACGGAGTCTGGCGGACACGCTGCAGACCGTGGCCGACGGAATCGTCACCGGCCTCGGCTACGAGCTGGGCTGCGTGAACCTGGTCCGGCCGGACGGCGACCTCGTCATCGCGGCCTTCGCCGGCAACGCCGCGGCCGAGGCCCTGATCACCGGGCGCGTCGGCTCCCGCGCCTCCTGGGAACGCCGGCTCTCCATGGGCGAGGCCTGGGACAGCCTCCGCTTCATCCCGCACACCGAGGGCTGGGTCCTCCTCGACGACGACGTACCCCAGTGGCACACCGAGGGACCCGAGCCCCGGTTCGAGGACGAGTGGCACCCGCTGGACCGGCTCTACGCCCCGATGTACGCCGCCGCGGGCGGCCGTGACCTCCTCGGCGTCATATCCGTCGACCGGCCGCGCAACGGGCGCCGCCCCGGAGCCTGGGGGCGCGAGGCGCTCCAGATGTACGCCTCCCAGGCCGCCATCGCGATCAGCAACGCCCGCCTGCGGGCCAACATGCAGCGTGCCCTGGTCCGCCTGGAGCGGGAGCAGCAGGCGCTGCGGGCCAGCGAGGAGTCCTTCCGGCAGGCCTTCGAGTACGCGCCCAGCGGCATGGCCATCGCGGAGATGGGCGGCGACCAGCAGGGCAGGCTGCTGCGCACCAACGACGCCCTGTGCCGGCTGCTCGGCCGCCCGGCCTCCGTCATGCGCCGCTACTCCTTCGCCGATCTGGTCCACCCCGAGGACATCGGCACCCTGCTGCGCACCTCCGCCGAGGGCGGCCGGGCCGAACTGCGGCTGAGCCGCCGGGACGGCACCTATCTGTGGGTCTCGCTGCGCAATTCGGTCGTCGCCGACACCGCCGACGGGCCGCGCTTCCTGCTCACCCATGTCGAGGACATAGAGGAGCGCAAGCGGCACGAGCTGAACCTCGCCCACCGCGCCTCGCACGACGCGCTGACCGGGCTGCCCAACAGCGCCGAGCTGAAGTCGCGGCTCAGCGCCCGGATCTGCGAGCGGCCGCACTCCCCGGCCGCGACCGCGATCGAGGCGCTGGACGCGGCGTACGGGGACGTCGAGTCGTCCCTGACCCACGGCTACCGGGCCGACCGGTACGAGGGGACCCACGGCTACCAGCCCGACGGCTACGAGGGCGAGGCCGTCCCCGGCGGCGGCCCCTTCGACCACCATGTGCACACGGTGGCCCCCGATCCGGAGCACGACGACGGGACGAAGGGCCTCGCGGTCCTCTTCTGCGACCTCGACGGCTTCAAGTCCATCAACGACCGCTTCGGACACCACACCGGCGACGCCGTGCTCATCGAGGTCTCCCGGCGGCTGAGCACCTGTGTGCGGGACGGTGACACCGTCGCCCGGCTCGGGGGTGACGAATTCGTCGTTCTCGCCGACGGGCTCGGGGCGGCGGACGCCGCTGACCTGGCCGTTCGCCTGAGAAATGCCATCATTCCGCCCATAAGGGTCGATGGTCGCGCGGTCCGGGTCGGGGCGAGTTTCGGCATCGGCTGGGCCGAGTGCGGCATGACCGTCGAAGAGGTCCTGCGCTCCGCCGACCAGCGGATGTACGTGGAAAAGCGGTCCCGGTCGAAGGTTCACCGCAGGGCCGGATGACGTTCACGGCCGGTTTCTCCCCCTACCCCGTAACCGTTCCCCACCGCCGTCCGGGTCACCGAGCACAATTCGGGGCTTGCTCCGTTCGAGGTAGGCTCGGCCGGTCGGCGACGGCTGGCGACATGGTGAGGAGTGACCCAGGGATGACGGCCGGAAACAACGGCGCGAGCAAGCCCGAGGACGACGATCCGTTCGGCTATCTGTACGCGGACGGACAGGCGGCAGGCGCCCAGCCGCCCGGCCAGGGCGGCTACGGCTACCCGGGGCCGGCCGCGCAGCCGGGCGTGCCCAGAACGTCCTACAACCAGGTGCGGGCCGTCGGCGAGCGCCAGTACGGCCAGCAGCAGGCGCCCCAGCAGCAGGGCGGGTACGGCTACCCGCCCCAGCAGAGCTACGGCCAGCAGCCCCCGCAGCAGTACAACCGGCCGAACCCGCAGTACGCGGCCCCCGAGACCTACCCGGGCGGCGGGCCGGGCGGACAGCCTCCGGCGCAGGGCGGCCATGGCGGCGGTCCGGGCCGGGGCGGACCGAACACCAAGGCGCTCTTGATCGGGGCCGTCGCCGTGGTCGCGGTCGTCGTCATCGGCATCGGCGCCGCCCTGCTCACGGGCGACGACGGCGACAAGGACGACAACAAGGACGAGGCGTCCTCCTCGCAGGGCCCCGCCGGCGAGGTCGAGCAGTCGAAGAAGCCGGAGAAGAAGCCCAAGGAGACCCCGAAGCCGGTCGAGCTGCCGAAGCAGGACGCGGCGACGCTGACGCTGGGCGGCACGGCGGCCCTGGACTCCACGGTCAAGGGCGCCAAGGGCGCCAACGGCAACTACATCAACCTGAACGAGGTCGGCCGGTCGGCCACCTGGACGGTCGAGGTTCCCGAGGCCGGCGCGTACACCCTTTACGTGACGTACGGCGTGCCCGGCAAGGACGCGAAGACGACGCTGACGGTCAACGCGCAGGAGCCCCGCTCCATCAACATGGAGAACTTCGCGCGGGCCGCCGAGGGCGACCTGGAGAAGGGCTGGACGAACACGTACGCGTACGTCCAGCTCGACAAGGGGTCCAACACCCTCAAGCTGTCGTGCGAGACGGGCGACCAGTGCGACGCCAATCTCGACCAGCTGGAGCTGAAGTCCGGCCACATCAAGAGCTAGACACGCGTGTGCGCGACGACGCCCTGACCCCCCCGAGGTGGTCAGGGCGTCTGCGTGTGCGGCTCCACCGTGACGCGCGGCAGCAGCTCCGCATAGGCCGCCGCGTCGTACTCGCCGGCCGTCGGGGCCAGCACGGTCGCCGTCGACAGGGCCACCGCCCGGGCGAGGCGCTCCGGCCAGTCGAGGCCCTCGGCCAGGGCGGACAGCAGCCCGGCCACCGCGGAGTCGCCCGCCCCCGTCGGGTTGCCGCGCACGGCGGCGGGCGGGGCGGCCCGCCAGACGCCGTCCGGGGTGAGCGCGAGCACCCCCTCCGGGCCCAGGGACGCGACCACGGACTGGGCCCCGCGGCGGCGGGCGTCGCGGGCGGCGCGCAGCGGTTCGCGGGAGCCGGTCAGCCGGGCCAGCTCCTCGGCGTTCGGCTTGACCAGGTCGGGGCGGGCGGCGATGCCCCGGCGCAGCGGTTCTCCGCTGGTGTCCAGGAGCACGGGCACGGCGGCGGCGCGGGCGGTCCGGACCAGGTCCGCGTAGGCCCCGACATGGATGCCGGGCGGCAGGCTGCCGCAGAGCGCGACGGCGTCGGCTCCGGCGAGCAGCTCCTCGTACGTCCGCAGGAAGGCGGCCCATTCGGCGGGGCTCACCTGCGGTCCGGGTTCGTTGAGCTGGGTGGTGTCGCCGGTCGAGCGGTCGGTGACCGCCAGGGTGCGGCGGGTGTTCCCGGCGACGGGCACGAGGGCGTCGCGCGGCGGGAGCGGGGCGAGGAGGTCGCGCAGGACGCCTCCGGTGGCGCCGCCGACGAAGCCGGTCACCACGCTTTCGTGGCCCAGCGCGCCGAGGACCCGGGCGACGTTGAGGCCCTTGCCGCCGGGGCGTTCGGTGACCTCGCCGACCCGGTGGCTGCGGTGCGGGACGAGCGCGTCGACGGTGTACGTCACGTCGAGCGCGGTGTTCAGAGTGACGGTCAGGATCACCTCTGCCGGCCCCTCCTTCGGTGCATGGGCCCAACGGCGCGCGCATCCGTCCGCGGCGCGCCCATCTGATGATCATGTCAAAGCGATGGCGGTCGGCCCAGTCCCGCGGGCCGACCGCCGTCGCTTCGTTACGTGCTCACCGCGCGGGCTACGCGGTCTTCGGCTCGATGATCCACTCGCCCCGGCGCATGACGCCCTTGAGGACGAAGTCCTCGTCGAGGACGACCAGGTCGGCGTCCTTGCCCGCCTCCAGCGAGCCGACCCGGTCGTGGACGCCGAGCAGCCGGGCGGGGTTGGCGGAGATGGACCGGACGACGTCCTCGACGGGGATCCTGTCGAGGGTGACGGCCCGGCGGAACGCGGTGTCCAGGGTGAGCGTGGAGCCGGCGATCGAGCCGCCCTCCACCAGCCGGGCCACGCCGTCGGTGACCTCGACCGCGAGCGGGCCGAGCTCGTACGTGCCGTCGCCGAAGCCGGCGGCGTCCATCGCGTCGGTGATCAGCGCGACGCGGCCCGCGCCCTTGTGGCGGTAGGCCAGCTCCAGCACGGCCGGGTGCAGATGCGTGCCGTCGTTGATCAGCTCGACGGTGATCCGGTCGTCCTCCAGCAGAGCGGCGATCGGACCGGGGTCGCGGTGGGCGAGCGGCGGCATCGCGTTGAACAGGTGCGTGGCGACGGTCGCGCCCGCCTCGATGGCCTCGACGGTCTGCTCGTACGTCGCGTCCGTGTGGCCGATCGCGGCGATGACCCCGTGCTCGGCGAGCAGCCGTACGGAGTCGATGCCGCCGGGCAGTTCGGTGGCGAGGGTGAACATCCGGGCGGTGCCGCGCGCGGCGTCCAGCAGTGTGCGGACGTCGGCCGGGTCCGGGTCGCGCAGCAGTTCCTCGCTGTGGGCGCCCTTGCGGCACGGCGAGATGAAGGGGCCCTCGAAGTGGATCCCGGCCAGGTCGCCCTGCTCGACCAGCTCGGACAGGACGCCCGCGCGCCGGGCGAGGAAGTCCATCTCGCCGGTGACCGTGGAGGCGACCATCGTGGTGGTGCCGTGCTCGCGGTGCGTACGGATGCCGGTGAGGACCTCCTCGACGGTGCCGGAGGTGAAGGAGGCCCCGCCGCCGCCGTGGTTGTGCATGTCCACGAAGCCGGGGACCACCCAGTGGCCGGCGAGGTCGATGGTCCGGGCGCCCTCCGGTGCGGAACCGGAGATCCGGGAGCCCTCGACGGTCACCCGGCCGTCCTCGACGGTGCCGGTGGGGAGCACCACCCGGGCGCCGGCGAGAACGGTGCTGTCTGCTGCGCGTCCGGCCATCAGGCGGAAACCTCCGTGGAGAGTAGATCCCAGGCGAGCAGCCCCGCGCCCAGGCATCCGGCGGTGTCCCCGAGGGCCGCCGGGACGATGTGGGGCAGTTTCTGGAACGTGACGCGTTCCTCGACGGCCGCACGCAGTGGTGTGAACAAGGTTTCCCCGGCTTCGGCGAGACCGCCACCGATGATCAGCGTGCCCGGGTCGAGAAGGGTGGCCGCGGTGACGAGGCCGGCGGCGAGCGCGTCGATCGCGTCCTGCCAGACCCGGACCGCCGCGGGGTCGCCCGCCTCGACGGCCTTCGCGCAGTCCGCGGCGTCCGCCCCGGGGTCCCCGGAGGCGGCGGCCCAGGCCCGGGTCACGGCGGCGGCCGAGGCCAGCGTCTCCAGACAGCCGCGCTGGCCGCAGCTGCAGTCGGGGCCGTCCGGGCGGACCACGATGTGGCCGATCTCGCCCGCGTCCCCGTGGGCGCCCGCCTCGATGGTCCCCGCGATGCCGATGGCCCCGGCGATCCCGGTGCCCAGCGGGACGAACAGGAAGCGGTCCGCGCCCCGCCCGGCCCCGATCCGGCCCTCGGCGAGCCCGCCGGTGCGGACGTCGTGGCCGAGGGCGACGGGGACGCCGAGGCGTTCGCCGAGGAGGGCGCGCAGCGGTACGTCGCGCCAGCCCAGGTTCGCGGAGTACACCGCGATGCCCTTCTCGGCGTCGACGATGCCGGGCACGGCGACCCCGGCGGCGACGGCGCTCTCGCCGAGGTGCTCCTCGCCGTGGGCCCGCAGGTCCGCCGCGAACCCGAGGATGGTCTCGACGACCGCGTCGGCGCCGCGCTCCCGGCCGGTGGCTCGCCGCGCCTCGTGGAGGAGGGTGCCGTCGGTCCCGACCAGTGCGGCCTTCATTCCGGTGCCGCCCACATCGAGGGCGATGACATGTCTCACGGGAGACAGTTTCGCCCGCCGACCCCCAAAAGGTCTAGTCCACTAGCGAGGTTTGTTGCGCACCCATACAAAATGATGAAGGAGTGAAGGCCGGTCTTTTTCTACCGGAAAGTCACTCATGGGGACCCACGGACCGGGGGGAATCGGCCCAAAGGTCTGGACCAAGATACGGGCAGGGGCCCCCGACTGCCAGTGCGCGTAAGCCAGTTGTGGCCCCCGGGGCCCGTATACGTTGCCGAAGCGATACGCCGGTGGTGTAGACCTCCGCATCGCCAATGGGGGAAAATCGCAGTTCATCCGGACGGTGCCCAGGACAGGGCGGCGCTGCCGCGGCCGAACGGAGGCCGGGGGCCGGCGCCGTGCGCGCCGTCCGTGAGCCAGGTGATCAACGAGGATGGGCGAGGCTGTGCAGCGGCGCTTTGTGGGTCTGACCGCGGCGGTGGCCGCGTTGGCAATGACGGCGACGTTGGCGGGCTGCGGCGGTGACGGCGGCCCGGGCGACGTCACGCTCAAGCTGGTCGCCGCCGACTACGGCACCAGCCCGGAGAACAGCTCCGAGAAGTACTGGAGCGGAGTCGCGGCGGGCTTCGAGAAGGAGCACCCCGGCATCAAGGTCGACGTCACCGTCCTGCACTGGAAGGACGTCGACCGCGAGGTCGCCGCCATGGTCAAGGCCGGCAACGCCCCGGACGTCGCCCAGATCGGCGCGTACGCGGACTACGCCAAGGCGGGCAAGCTCTACACCGCCGACGAGATGCTCGCGATCCGCACCACGGCGAACTTCCTGCCGAGGCTCGCCGACGCGGGCAAGATCGACGGCACGCTGTACGGCCTGCCCTTCGTCGCCAGCACCCGGCTGCTCTTCTACAACAAGGAGCTCTTCGACGAGGCGGGGCTGGGCGCCCCCGAGACCTGGGACGACATCCGGAGCGACGCCGCCGCGCTCAAGGCGGAAGGCGTCGACTACCCCTTCGCCCTGCCGCTCGGCGAGGAGGAGGCCCAGGCCGAGACCCTGATGTGGCTCCTCAGCGGTGGCGGCGGCTACACGGACGACGTCGGCGCGTACGACCTCGACTCGGCCCAGAACATCGCCACGTTCCGCTGGCTGCGGGACAACCTCGTCGGCGAGGGCCTCACCGGACCGGTCGAGCCCAGCAAGCTGGACCGCGCGAAGGCCTTCGAGGCGTTCGCCGACGGCGAGGTCGGCATGCTCAACGGCCACCCCACCCTGATGGACAAGGCCGAGGCCAAGGGCATCAAGGTCGGCATGGTGCCGCTGCCCGGCTTCGACGGCCCGACCAAGGGCTCCATGGGCGTGGCCGACTGGATGATGGGCTTCAAGGAGAACGGCCACCGCCAGGAGACAGGCAAGTTCCTCGACTACGCCTACTCCGACGAGAACGTGCTGGAGTTCGCCGAGAGTTACGACCTGCTCCCGGTGACCGGCAGCGCCTCCGCCGCGATGGAGACCGACAAGAAGCACAAGAAGCTGCGGCCGTTCCTGGCGGCCCTGCCGAACTCGACGCTCATCCCCTACAGCAAGACGTCCTGGGCCACGGTCAGCGACGGGATCAAGAAGAAGATCGGCAGCGCGGTCGCGCCGGGCAGCAACCCCGAGAGCATCCTCGGCGAGCTCGCCACCGAGGCGTCACAGGCGGAGGCCGCCGAGTAGCGGCCGCGGGCGCGGTGTCGGGGGTGGGCGTTAGGTTGGTCGACATGACCGCCCCCGACCACGAGCACCGGGCCCCCCGGGCCGATCCCGCCCCCGACGCCGGCGGACTGTCCGTACGGGACGGGGCGGTGCTGGCCCTGGAGCGGCGGCCCTGGGCGGGGCCCGGGGCGAAGGAGCGGGCGATCCGCGAAGAGCTCGGAATCTCGCCGGTCCGCTACTACCAACTGCTGAACGCGCTGATCGACGACGAGCGGGCGCTGCGCGAGGACCCGGTCACGGTGAACCGGCTGCGGCGTGTGCGCGACGCGAAGCGTGGGCGGCGCTGAGCGCGGGGTGATCGGGGCTCCAGCCCGGGCTGATCGGGGGCTCCGCCCCCGGGCCCCCGCTCCTCAATCGCCGGAGGGGCTTGATTTCCCCTTACGGGGCGCAGCCCAGCACCAGGTCCACCGCCCGGTCCAGGCGGGCCCGTTCGGGGTCGGTCAGATGCGGGTTCGCCCGCTGGCGGGCGCGGGCGAGGGACAGATCGGCGGCCGACGCGCCGCCCTCGTCGGAGAGTTCCGCCAGGAACGCCGTCAGCAGGGGCCGGATGCCCGCCCCGGCGGGGAGCTCCGGGTCGAGCGCGATCCGGGCCAGCGTCAGAGCCGACATCGCCCGGTCGAGACCGGGCGGGCCCTCCGCCGCGGTGGACCAGTCGATCACCACCGCGCCCCCCTCCGTCAGCACCACGTTCTCCGGACGCAGATCCAGATGGAGCACGCAGTCCTCCGGGTCGGCCGAGACCCGGGGCGGTATGGCGTGGAGCTCGCGCAGCAGCCGGGCGAGCAGCGCACCCGCCTCGGCCGCTTCCCACCGCCCCGCCCGCAGGGCCTCGGCCAGGGTCGGGCCGGTCAGCCGCTGGAGCACCAGGTCCGTGGGGCGGGCCCCTTCGGCGGGCGGACCGATGCGCGGCACCGGGAAGCCGAAGGCGCCGACGTAACTCATCACGGCCAGCTCCTCCGTGATGTCGGTGCGGTCCCGGTAGCGGCGAAGGACCCAGGAGCCGTCGAGTGCGTACACGTCGGCGGTGCGTCCCGAGCCCAGAAGTTGGCCTGTGTGCATGGGGCCGAACCTACCCGGGCGCCCCGCCGAAAGGGAGACGCGATCAGGCTTCGCCCGGCAGGGCCGCGAAATCGGCTCCGTACCCGCCCGCGGAGTGGGCCGAAGCACGCGCCGCGCGGCCCCATAACGCGGAGGGAGGGGGGTGAACGGGATCTCCTGCGCCGGGTGTCGCCGCCGCTACGGTTTCGGCAATTCCCTGGTCCGGACCAACCCCAGCCGGACCGGGACACCCCCAGAACCAAGGAGAGTGACGTGGAGAGAACCACGCTCCGCAGACGCGCCCTCGCCGCCGGCACCGCCACGGTGGCCGTGGGTGCGCTCGCCCTCGCCGGGCTGACCGGCGTGGCGTCCGCCGACCCCGCGGCCACCGCCGTTCCGCCGGTCTCCGCCGACAGCCTGTCGCCCGGCATGCTGGCCGCCCTGGAGCGCGACCTCGGCCTCGACGCGGACGACGCCCGCAGCCGGATAGCCAACGAGTACCGCGCCGCCGCCGTCGCCGCCGGGCTGGAGAAGTCCCTCGGCGCCAGCTTCGCCGGAGCCAGGGTCAGCGGCGCGAAGGCGACGCTGACCGTCGCCACCACCGACGCCTCCGAGGCCGCCCGGATCACCGACGCCGGAGCGCGCGCCGAGGTCGTCGGCCACAGCCTGGACCGGCTCGAGGGCGTCAGGAAGACCCTCGACAAGGCCGCGCTGAACAAGGCGCCCAAGAACGTGCCCGTCTGGTACGTCGACGTCGAGACCAACCGGGTCGTCGTCAACGCCGCCAGCACCGCCGCAGGACAGGCGTTCCTCAAGGCGGCCGGGGTCGACAGCGGCCTCGTCACCGTCGCCAGGTCCGCCGAACAGCCCCGCGCCCTCGCCGACATCCGGGGAGGCGACGCGTACTACATGAACGGCTCCGGCCGCTGTTCCGTCGGCTTCTCGGTGAAGCGCGGCACCCAGGGCGGCTTCGCCACCGCCGGCCACTGCGGCCGCGTCGGCACCACCACCAACGGCGTCAACCAGCAGGCCCAGGGCTCCTTCCAGGGCTCGACCTTCCCGGGCCGGGACATGGCCTGGGTCGCCACCAACGCCAACTGGACCCCGCGTCCGCTGGTGAACGGCTACGGGCGGGGCGACGTCACCGTCGCCGGCTCCACCGCGTCCGTCGTCGGCGCCTCGGTCTGCCGCTCCGGCTCCACCACGGGCTGGCACTGCGGCACCATCCAGCAGCTGAACACCAGCGTCACCTACCCGGAGGGCACCATCTCCGGGGTGACCCGCACCAGCGTCTGCGCCGAACCGGGCGACTCCGGCGGCTCCTACATCTCCGGCAACCAGGCACAGGGCGTCACCTCCGGCGGCTCGGGCAACTGCTCCTCCGGCGGTACGACGTACTTCCAGCCCATCAACCCGCTGCTCCAGACGTACGGGCTGACCCTGGTCACCAACGGCGGGCCGACGGACCCGCCCACCGACCCGCCGACCGACCCGCCCACCGACCCGCCGGGCGGCACCTGGGCGGCCGGCACCGCGTACGCCGCCGGCGCCACGGTGACGTACGGCGGAGCGACCTACCGCTGCCTCCAGGGACACACGGCCCAGCCCGGCTGGACCCCCGCGGCCGTCCCGGCGCTCTGGCAACGGGTCTGACCACCCGGGACCGGTCCCGGGACTGACCGCCCCGGGACCGGTCCGGCACCACCGAACCTCCTGAACCTCCCGCCTCCCGCCTCCCCGCGTCGAGGAACCCCGAGGACTCCGAGGAAACCGTCATGACCCCACAAATGGACAACACAACCCCCCATGAGCCCAACGCGTCCGACGAGACGTCGGGGGGCCGGCGGCGGATCAGCCGCAAAGGTCTCCTGAAGGCCGCGTTCGTCGCGAGCGCCGCGCCCCTGCTCGCCGGAGGGGGCGTCGCGCTCGCCCGGGACGCCGCCTCGTCCGGGAACGGGCCGCTGGCCCCGACCCCGGAGTGCGACGACGGCGACGACACGACGCCTCCGCAGATGGAGGGGCCGTACTTCAAGCCCAACTCACCGCGCCGCACCAGCCTGGTGACCCCGAGCACCCCCGGCGTACCGCTCACCGTGAGCGGCTACGTCTTCGGCCGGGCCTGCCGTCCCATCGCCGGGGCGCTGCTCGACTTCTGGCAGGCCGACACCAACGGGTCCTACGACATGGCCCAGTTCGCCTTCCGGGGGCATCAGTTCACCGGCACGGACGGGTCGTTCAGCCTCACCACCATCGTGGCGGGCCTCTACCCGGGCCGTACCCGGCACATCCATGTGAAGGCGCAGGCGCCCGGCGGGCGCATCCTCACCACCCAGCTGTACTTCCCGAACGAGCCGCGCAACAACACCGACGCGCTGTTCGATCCCGAGCTGCTGATGAACGTCCGCACCGTCGGGAACGGGCGGCAGGGCACCTTCGACTTCGTGCTGGACGTCGCCCAGACGCCCGGCCCGACCGATCCGCCCACCGATCCGCCGGGCGGCACCTGGTCGTCCGGCACCTCCTACCGCGCGGGTGACCGCGTGACGTACGGCGGGGTCGCCTACCGCTGTCTGCAGGCACACCGGGCCATGTCGGGCTGGGAGCCGCCGAACGTCCCCGCGTTGTGGGAACGCGGGTAGACGAGGACACAGCGAGCGCACCACCGCCCGCGCCCCGTTCACGCCGTCCGGCGCGTGAACGGGGCGCTTCTCGCGTTCCCCTCCCCCCACGAGCCCCACGAGCCCCCACGAGGTGGTCCGGCCCCGGGACCGGAAAAGTTCTCGCGGATCGTCCGAAACATTTGCCCTCCCCCGCCGCGTCGTACAGGGGGAAGGGCGGAACGGACGGACGGGGGAGTGCATGAGGGCGTCGCGTACCGAGGAGTTCAAGGTGTTCGCGGCCGGCCGGGCCGGCCATCTGTTCCGCTCGGCCTGCCTGCTGACCAGCGGCGATGTGCACCTCGCCGAGGACCTGGTGCAGGAGACGCTGAGCCGGATGTACGTGCTGTGGGGCCGGGCCCGCAGGATCGACAACCCGGCGGCGTACGCGCAGACCGTCCTCGTACGGACCTTCCTGACCCACCGGCGACGCCGCTCCGCGAGCGAACGCCCGCTGGCCGAACTGCCCGAGGGCGCTCAGACCGCCCCCGACGACCCGGCGCTGCGGATGACGCTGCTCCGGGCCCTGGCCCAACTGGCCCCCAAGGACCGGGCGGTCGTGGTGCTGCGGTACTGGGAGGACCGGAGCATCGAGGAGACCGCCGCCGCCCTCCAGGTCAGCTCCGCCGCCGTACGGACCCGCTGCGTGCGGGCCCTCGGGCGGCTGCGTGAACTGCTGGGCGGCAGCATCGCGGAGTTCGCCGCCCGCTGACCTCCGGCCGCCTGCCCGACCGGCCCCGTGGGCCGTCAACCGTCGATCATCCAGAACGAGAAGTGGTGGTTCCCCATGCCCAGTGAAGACGAGCAGCCGTTCGAGGACGGCCTCGGTACGGAAATCCGCCGTGCCGGAGAGACCTTCGAGCTGTCCGGCCGCGGCGCCCTGGTGGACGGCGCGCTGGAACACGGCCGGCGCACCCTGCGCCGCCGCCGTGCCGCCGCCGTGGCGGGCAGTGTGCTGACCCTGGCCCTCGTCGGCGGCGGGGTCACGTTCGCCACCGGGCAGCTGGGCGCCTCCGGCGACGGGGCGAGCGTCGCGAGCAGTGGCCCGATCCCGCAGACGGCCGCCACCCCCACGGACGCTGCCACGGACACCGCCACCCCCACGCCGGCGGCCGCGCCCACGGACGCCGCGACGGCCACCCCGTCGGGCGCGCCCCCGGCCCCGACCCCGGACGCGCCGGCGCCCACCGCCAAGGACACCGCGCGCACCGGCGAGCCATCGCCGGACCCGGCGTCGCGCGGAACGCACGATGCGGGGGAGCCGGCGCCGCCGCTCGACTATGCGCTGCTGATGCCCACCTTCCGCTCGCTGCTGCCCGACGGCCTCTCCGTGGGGGAGGAGACGGACAGCGGGGGCGAGTTCGCGTCGGTCGTCGTCGACGACGGCAAGGGCCGGTCCCTCGTGCAGATCAATGTGCAGCGCGACATGCGGGACGTCGCCGACCAGCTGTACCGCGAGGCGACCACCCTGCCGGACGGCACCCTGCTCGCCACCTCGAAGAAGCCCGGTGAGAAGGGCGGACAGGGAGTGGTCATGTGGACGGCCGACACGATGCGCCCCGACGGTATGCGGGTCGTCGTCTCGGCCTTCAACTCCGGCGAGCAGTCGAGCCCCGCCACCCGGCCCGCGCCCGCGCTCACGATGGACCAGCTCACCGCCCTGGCCATCAGCCCGGAATGGCCGAGGCTCCAGCAGCGGTAAGGGACGTCCGGCGCATCATGACCGGGTCCGCGACGGCCGGCATGTCCCGGTTACGCCAGGGACCGGGCCCGCGACGGCCGGCATGTCCCAGTCTCGCCACGGGCGTCACTTGGCGTCCGCATACCGCTCCACCACCGCCGTCGTGAAGGGAAACCGCACCGGCGTCCGACCGAAGGCGGTCCGCCCGGCCAGCTCGCCCGCCGCGCGGATCGCCTCGGCGACGGCGGTGCTCTCTTCGGCCGGGCAGTGCACGATCACCTCGTCGTGCTGGAAGAACACCAACCGCGCCCGCAGCCCCTGCTCATGGAGCGTCCGGCGGAGCGCGGCCAGCAGCAGCAGCGCCCAGTCGGCCGCGCTGCCCTGCACCACGAAATTACGGGTGAAGCGCCCCCGGGCCCGCGCCGGACCGCCGTCCGGCGCGGCCCCGGAGCCCTCGGGACCCTCTTGGGGAAGGCCCGCCTCCTCGTCCTGCCCCGCCGGCGCGACCGGCGGGCTGGTCCGGCCCAGCCAGGTGCGCACCACCCGCCCCTCCTCGCCCGCCCGCGCCGCGTCGTCGACATAGGCGACGGCGAGCGGGAAGCGGCGGCGCAGGGCGGCCAGGTTCTTCAGTCCGTCCCCGGACGTCTGGCCGTAGATCGCCCCGAGGAGTGCCAGCTTGGCGTGGTCGCGGTCGCCGGAGAACGCCCGGTCGGACAGGGCCTTGTAGAGGTCGCCGTCATGACCGGCCACCTCCATCAGACCCCGGTCGCGGGAGATCGCCGCCAGCACCCGGGGCTCCATCTGGTCGGCGTCCGCGACGACGAGCCGCCACCCCTCGTCGGCGACGACGGCCTGCCGGATCACCTTGGGGATCTGGAGGGCCCCGCCGCCGTTGGTCGTCCAGCGGCCGCTGACCGTGCCGCCCGGCTGGTACTCCGGGCGGAAGCGGCCCTCGCGCACCCAGTCCTGGAGCCAGGACCAGCCGTGCGCCGTCCAGATCCGGTACAGCTTCTTGTACGCGATCAGCGGTTCGACCGCCGGATGGTCCAGCTCCTCCAGCTCCCAGCGCCGGGTCGACTTCACCGGGATGCCCGCCTGCGCGAACGCCTTCACCACATCGGCCGGCAGGTCGGGGCGGACTCTTCGGCCGAACGCCGCCGACACCTCGTCCGCCAGCTCGGCGAGCCTGCGGGGCTCGCCGCCGCCCGCGTACCGCTCGCCCAGGAGTCCGTTCAGCAGCTCCCGGTGGACGTCGGCACGCCAGGGCAGCCCGGCCCGGTGCATCTCGGCGGCCACGAGCATCCCCGCCGACTCCGACGCGGTCAGCAGGCGCATCCGGTCCGGGTGCTCCGCCGCGTCGTGACGGCGCACCTGGTCCGCGTAGACCCGCAGGTGCCCCTCGAACGGCACCGCGGGGCCCGACGGCGGCTCGAAGAGGGAGGACTGCGCGCCCGGCTCGGCGGACCGGGCGGGCGGGTCCGGCGGCACCGGCGCGTTGTCCAGCCGGGCCAGCGCGGCGGCGGCGGAACGGGGCTCGCCGAGCCGCCCGGCGTGCCCGAGCAGCAGCAGCTCGGCGCACTCGATGTCGTAGCACCGCTCGACCCGGACCCCGGCGGCCAGCAGCCGGGGGTAGATCTCGGCGGTCGACCGCCACACCCAGCGCACCACGTCGGGCCGGGAGCGGACCGATTCGACGAGGTCGGGCTCGGCGAGGACCGGCCCGGCGGGCATGCCGTCCCGGGCCAGCGGCGCGAGCAGCGCCCCGCCCCCGTCCGCAGCCGCCACCGCCCACCGTTCGGTCATGGGTGCGAGTCTGGCACCCGCCACTGACAGTGCCCCGTAGGCGGAGCGCGCCGGGCCTCGGGTGGGCCGGGCCCCCGGCGCGCCGGGTTGTCCGTGGGCAGGGGCCGGCCGCCTCTGGTCCGGGCTGCCCGTGGTCCGGGCTGCCCGTGGTCCGGGCCGCCCCTGGGCCTGAGGGCTCCCGCCTCCGTTGCTTCCGTAAAAGGGGCGGTGCGGGCCGTGCGGGCCGTGCGGGCGGTGCGGGCGGTGCGCCTACCCTTGGCCGGATGGAATCGGTGATCGACCGGGCGTGCGCGGCGGCCCTCTACGTGGAGGGCGACGCCGCCCTCGACACCGGGGCCTCCCTGCTCGCCGCCGCCCCGGAGGCGGACGCGGAGGCGCACCGGCGCGGCGAGGAGTTCGTGCGCCGGGCGTGGGACCGGGGCTGGCACCCGGCCGACCTGGTCCGGTTCGTCCGCCATGAGCTGGACGAGCGGCGGGCGGCGCTGGCCGCGACCCTGATCACCGCCGAGACCGCCCGCTACGCGGAGCTGCCGCCCCGCTGGCGGCAGCAGCTCGCCGAACTGCCCGCGCCCGTGCCGCGCAACCGCCCGGACCGGTTCCGTTACGCGGGTGACCTGCTGGAGCTGTACCGGCTGCTGCTGCGGCTGCCCGCCATCGAGCCCGTGGGGCCCCCGCCCGGCGCCGCCGCCGACCACCTGCACCGGCCGCCCGCCGCCGACGAGCCCCGCATGCTGACCCGGATCCGGGCGCTGCTGGCGAAGGCGGAGGCGACCGGTTTCCCGGAGGAGGCCGAGGCGCTGACCACCAAGGCGCAGGAGCTGATGGCCCGGCACAGCATCGACGAGGCCCTCCTCGCCGCCCGGACGCACAGCCGCGAGACGCCGGGCGCCCGCCGGATCGGGGTGGAGCCCCCGTACGAGAGCGCCAAGGCGATCCTGCTCGACGCGGTCGCCTCCGCGAACCGCTGCCGGGCCGTGTGGAACGACGATCTCGGCTTCACCACGGTCGTCGGCTTCGAGCCGGACCTGGAGGCCGTCGAGCTGCTGTTCACCTCCCTGCTCGTCCAGGGGACGGCCGCGATGACCCGGGCGGAGGCCGGTCAGCGCGCCGGAGGACGCAAGCGGACCAAGACCTTCCGGCAGGCGTTTCTGATGGGGTACGCCCAGCGGCTCGGCCGCCGGCTCGCCGACGGCGCCGAGCGGGTCACCGCGGCGGACGGCGCCGACGCGGTTCCGGCCGGCGAGCTGCTGCCGGTGCTGGCCGCCCGGGACGTCGCGGTCACCGAGACCGCCGGGCGGATGTTCCCGAGGACCACGACATCGCGGGTCCGCGGCGTCACCGACCTGGACGGCTGGACGCACGGCACCGAGGCCGCCGACCGGGCGCACACGGGCGGCACGTCCCACCGACCCGATGGCGAAATCATGTCCTAAGTCGAGCTTGTCCTGGATTGCACGGCTAGGCTCGGCCCATGAGCTGGCTCCGGGCGCTGAAGGAGACCGCCCGCTCGGGGCTGGAGATCGAGCGGCAGAGGCTGGAACCCCTCATCGCCCTGCGCGGTGCGGCCGGCCTCGCCCTCGTCGTCGGGGCCGGCCTCGTGATGTTCGGGCCGGAGATCGCGGCGAGCTCCGCGTTCGGCGCGTTCCAGGCGGCCCTCGCCACCTTCCAGCGCAGCTGGCGGCCCCGCCCCGTCCTCGCCCTCGTCTCCGGTGCGAGCCTCGCCGTATCGACGTTCGTCGGCTACGTCAGCGGCGCGCACGTCGTGCTCTTCCTGTGCCTCCTCGGCGCCTGGACCTTCCTCGCCGGACTGGCCTGGGCGGCGGGCCCCACGGGCGGCATCATCGCCGCGTCCAACGTCGCGATCATGCTGGTGACGATCACCCTGCCCACCTCGGTCGTGGACGCCGCCGCCCACGCCGGGATGATCGCCGTCGGCGGGGTCGTGCAGGCGGCCCTCATCGTCCTCTTCCCGGTCCGCAGATGGGGCGCCCAGCGCGACGCGCTCGCCGACGCCCTGGCCGCCGAGGCCGACTACGCCCGCCGCCTGCGGCTCGACCCGGTCGCCCCCTTCGACCCGCTGCCCCTGATGACCGCCCGCAGCGCCGCCGCCGTCACCCCGCGGGAGGCCCGCCGCCGCCCGGCCGAACTGCACGGGGCCCGGGGGGTCGCCGAGCGGCTGCGCCCGGTGCTCGCCTCGCTCGCGGACCCGGCGATGGGGGTGCCCGGCGACGGTCTTGAGCGGCTCTGGGTGAACGAGCTGCTGGGCGCGGCCGGATCGGTCCTGGACGCCGCCGCGCGCGCTGTCCGGCACGGCGAGCCCGTCCATCTCTCCGCCACGGACCTGGGCGTCCTGAAGACCCCCGACAACGATGTGATCCTCGTCGGCCCCGCCCGCCGCGCCGCCGACCGGCTCTCGGCCCTGCTCGACGACGTCCTGGAGATCGCCGAGGGCACGGGGACCGACAGCGGGATCCCCTCCGGCCTCGCCCCGGACACCCGGCAGCGGCCCACGCTGCTGAAGCTGGTCCCGGTGGTGCTGACCTCGATGCGCCGCGAGCTGCACCACGGCTCGCCGATCCTGCGCCACGCCGTCCGGGTCGCGGTGGTCGCCGTCTCCGGGTACTTCGTCGGCGAGGCCGTGCCGTTCGGCCACGGCTACTGGGCGCCGATGACCGCCGTCATGGTGATGCGGCCCGAGTTCTCGCAGACGTACGCCCGCGCGGCGGGACGCTTCGGCGGCACCCTGGTCGGCGTCGGGCTCGCCACCGCCGTCGTGCAGACCACCAATCCCGACGCCCGGCTCTCCGCGCTCCTCGCGGTGATCTGCGCCTGGCTGATGTACCTGCTGATGCGCACCGGCTACGCCGTCGGCCAGGTCTGTGTCGCCGCGTACGTCGTCTTCCTGCTCGGCATGGCCGGCGACGACTGGTCCCAGACCGTCACCGAGCGCATCGTCCTGACGCTCGTCGGCGGACTCCTGGCGATGATCTCGTATGCCGTCTATCCGGCCTGGGAGACCCCGCGGCTGCGCGACCGGCTGGCCGAGTGGCTGGTGGCGGACGGGCGGTACGCGGCCACGGTCGTCGACCGGTACGCGGAGCCCGCCTCCCGGGACGCCGAGGACGTCCGGGACGCCCTGATCGCCACCCGGGAGGCGCGTGTTGCGTGGCAGGAAGCGCTGGCGACCGCCCAGCACGAACCCGTACGCCACCGGGGCATCTCCCGGGCCGCCGCGACCGACGCCCAGCACGCGCTGGCCCAGCTGGGCCGGTCCGCGATGGTGCTGGAGGCCCATCTGCCGGCCCGGTCGGCCGACCCGGTGCCCGGCGCCGCCCAGCTGGCCGAGGCGTTGCGCCGGGCCACCGAGAAGGGCGCCAGGGCGGTACGGGAGCGGCGGCTGCCCGACTGGCAGCCGGTGGTGGACGCGGTGGCCCACTGGGACATGCCCACCCCGGCGGACGACGGCACGACGCCGATCGGCGACCCGGTCGTGCGCCGGGGCGCGGCGCTGCTCCTGGACGCGCTGGAGGAGTTCACCCGGGCCCTGGACGAGCGGGGCGGCTCCACCCGGGTCAGCAGCACGCTGGCCGAGGGCTGAGCGGCCCCCGGGCGGGTGTCAGGGCGCGGGGATCTCGGGCAGGTCCCCGAGGCCGGGGAGCGAGGGCATGCCGCTCGGCAGCTTGCCCGGGTCGGCCTTGGTGAGGGTGTCCTTGACGCCGCCGTCCCACGAGAGCACCAGCTTCGTGCCGTCCACGGAGTCGATCGCGCCCATCGTGCGGTCGGTGGAGCCGCCGGTGCACTTCAGCGCCAGCATCGGTTCGCCGCCCATGTCCTTCACATCGCCCTGGCACACGGACTGATCGGCGACCAGGGCGACCTTGCGGGCGCTGATGGACGCCGTGACGTTCTTGCCGTCCGTCAGCCCCACCCAGGTGCCCTCCAGCGCCGCGGCGTCCACGGCGCCGCTGCCGGCGGACTCCCCGGAACCATGGCCGCCGCCGCTCCCGGGCGTCGCGCTCGCCGCGGAATCCGCGCCGGAATCCTTGCTCGCCCCGTCGCCGCCGCATGCGGTCAGCGCCAGTGCGGCGGCCAGAGCGGCGACCGCGACGGCGCCGGTGCGTAGAGACCTGGTCACGTGGAGTTCCCCCTTGCTGTTTTCCGGTCGAAAGACCGCGCCACGTTACCAAGGTCCGCAGCGATCAACTCCCTTGAACGGGAGCGAAATAGGCGTGCCGTTCGTCTCTCTTCCCGGAGGGCGGGGCCGGGGCGGAAAAGCCTGTAATCAAAGCAACACCCCGTGTGCACGTGCATCTGCTCATGCATTGGCATATGAACAGAGCTATGATCCGAGCTAGTTGACACTTGCACCTTGCAACTCGGGGAGCGTCCTGTGCACCACGTGTACAACGGCATGGCGGCCACAGAGCTTCGCGGAGTCGTCTGGCAGAAGAGCAGGCACAGCAACTCCCAGGGATCCTGTGTGGAGTTCGCGCGGCTGCCCGGAGGGAATGTGGCGATGCGGAACTCCCGCCACCCCGACGGGCCCGCCCTCGTCTATACGCCGGCGGAGATAGAGGCACTGCTGCTCGGCGTCAAGGACGGCGAGTTCGACCACCTCGCCGCGGGCGCCTGACGCCGGGTCCGGCCCGTGACGGGCCGGACCCGGCGTACTCACGAACTCGGCTTCGCGTTCTCCTGGAGCCGGAAAAGAGCCCAGACGACCTTGCCGTACAGCGGGCCCGAAGGCAGTTCTCCGAGCTGTACGGGCGAGGGGTGCCAGCCCCAGCTGTCGCTGACGCATTCCACCAGGAAGAGTCCGCGGCCGGATTCGGCCGAATCCGCCGCCTCGCCCGCGACCGGGCTCTCCCGGCTGGGGTCGCGCACGGCGCACACCAGTCGCGAGGTCCAGCGCATCAGATGCAGTCGCACCGGCGGGTCCTGGAATTCCCGGGGCGGATCGCCGGGCAGCGCGTGGCGCAGGGCGTTGGTGACGAGTTCGGACACCACCAGGGCGACGTCGTCGAAACGGTCGCCCAGCTCCCATCGCTCCAGCGTCGACCGGGTGAACTTCCGTGCCCCGCCGACCGCTTCGTAGCGTGCGGGCAGAGCACAGGACGCCGATCCGGCAACCCCTGAGGGGTCGGTGGGGGGAAGCCCCTGCCGTAACGGCTCGAGCATCGTCGATCCATTCGTCCCCATACGAGGCACTCCCGGGATTCGCGGCTGTAGCGGCACTGCCTGTAGCGGTACTGCGGGGGGTACAGCGGCACAACACGAGCACGCAGGTGCGCGAGGACCATGGTTCCGAATGCGCAGGGCAGATGCAAGGGCAGATGCACGTGCACGCGCCGGACCTGCCCGATACCGTGGTGGTTCCGGGGCATTTCTTCCCTGGGTCAGTTTCGGGTGCTTCTTAAACGTCTTCCCATTTCCGTAATCGAATGAGTACGGGCTGAAGCGTTTTGGTGGCAGAATCCGGCAGTCGGGGTTGGGGGACTCCGGTTGCCAGGGGAAGCGATGGGGAGGGTCGGGCCAGTGTCGGCAGGCGAGTCGAGTGGATCGGTGGTGCGGCGCATCCTCCTGGGCTCTCAGCTCAGGAGACTGCGGGAGTCGCGCGGAATCACCCGTGAGGCGGCCGGCTACTCGATCCGGGCCTCCGAATCGAAGATCAGCCGCATGGAGTTGGGACGGGTGAGCTTCAAGGCCAGGGACGTCGAGGACCTGCTCACGCTCTACGGAGTCGCGGACGAGGCGGAGCGCGACTCCCTCCTCGGTCTGGCCCGTGAGGCCAACGTGGCTGGTTGGTGGCACAGTTACGGAGACGTGCTGCCCGGCTGGTTCCAGACGTACATCGGCCTGGAGGGCGCCGCCTCTCTCATCCGTGTCTATGAAGTGCAGTTCGTGCACGGGCTGTTGCAGACCGAGGCGTATGCCCACGCCGTCGTCTCGCGCGGAATGCGCGGAGCCTCGCCCGCCGAGGTCGACCGCCGGGTGGCCCTGCGGCTGGAGCGCCAGAAGGCCCTCGTCTCGGAGCGCGCCCCGACGTTCCACGCCGTGCTCGACGAGGCGGCGCTCCGCCGCCCGTACGGCGAACGCGACGTCATGCGTGCCCAATTGCGGCATCTGATCGATATGTCGGAGCAGCCGAACATCACGCTCCAGGTCATGCCCTTCAGTCATGGCGGTCATGCCGGCGAGAGCGGATCGTTCACGATGCTGCGTTTCCCGGAATCCGATCTGTCGGACATTGTCTATTTGGAGCAGCTGACGAGTGCGCTCTATCTGGACAAGCCCGAGGAAGTCGCGCAGTACGAAAAAGCCATGGCGGGTCTCGCCCAGGACAGCCCCACACCGGAAGACAGCCGGGATCTTCTGCGCGGTCTACTCCAACTGGCGTAATTTCTCAGTACGATGACGTCGCATCAGGAGTCTGCGAACGCCTGCAGTAAGGGATTGCATGTCCTTCTTCCATGAACTGGCCCACCAGTACATCGACGGCGAGTGGCTGACCGGCAGCGGCTCGTGGGACATCATCGATTTCAATCCCTACAACGGTGAGAAACTCGCCGCCGTCACCGTGGCCACCGCGCTGGAGGTCGACCGGGCCTACCGGGCCGCCGAGCGGGCCCAGCGGGAGTGGGCCGCCGTCAATCCCTACGAGCGCCGAGCCGTCCTCGAACGCGCGCTCCGCGTCACCGGTGAACGCGCGGAGGAGATCGTCGAGGCGATCATCGACGAACTGGGCGGCACCCGGCTGCGGGCCCAGTACGAGGTCCGGGGTGCGACCGAGTTCCTGCGCGAGGCGATCCGCCAGGCGCTGCGGCCCACCGGGCGGCTGCTGCCCGCCGTGGGGGACGGCCGGGAGAACCGGCTCTACCGGCTGCCCGTCGGTGTCGTGGGTGTCATCAGCGCCTTCAACTTCCCTTTCCTGGTGACGATGAAGTCCGTGGCCCCCGCCCTGGCGCTCGGCAACGCGGTCGTCGTGAAACCCCATCAGAACGCGCCCGTCGTGGGCGGCGGTCTGATAGCGAGGATCTTCGAGGACGCCGGGCTGCCGGCCGGGCTGCTCAACGTGGTGATCACCGACAGCGCCGAGATCGGCGACGCGTTCATCGAGCACCCCGTGCCCAAGGTGATCTCGTTCACCGGATCGGACCGGGTCGGCCGGCACATCGCCGCCACCGCGGCGGGCGCCTTCAAGCGGACCATCCTCGAACTGAGCGGGAACAGCGCCCTGGTGGTGCTGGAGGACGCCGACGTCGACTACGCGGTCCGGGCGGCCGTCTTCAGCCGCTTCCTGCACCAGGGGCAGGTCAGCATGGCGGCCAACCGGATCCTGGTGGACCGGTCGGTGGCGGCGGAGTTCACCGAGCGGTTCACCGCCGAGGTGGCCGCCCTGAAGACCGGGGACCCGAGGGACCCGGAGACCCGGATCGGCCCCGTCATCAACGCCTTCCAGGCCGACGCGCTGGACGCCCTGGTGGCCCGGGCGGTCGCGGACGGCGCGACGGCGCTCGTGCGCGGCCGGACCGTCGGCAACGTCGTCGGCCCGACCGTCCTGACCGGCCTCGCGGAGGACTCCCCGCTGCTTCGGCAGGAGATCCTCGGCCCGGTGGCCCTGTTGATGACGTTCGACGGCGAGGAGGAGGCCGTGCGGATCGTCAACGACAGCCCGTACGGACTCAGCGGCGCGGTGCACACCCGGGACGCGGAGCGCGGCGTGAAGTTCGCGCAGCGGATCGTCAGCGGGATGTTCCACGTCAACGACTCCACCGTGCAGGACGATCCGCTCGTCGCGTTCGGCGGTGAGAAGACGTCCGGGGTCGGCCGGCTGAACGGCGAGGCCGTGGTCGAGGCGTTCACCACCCAGCGGTGGATGTCGATCCAGCACGGCCGCTCGGTCTTCCCGTTCTGACGGCCGTTCCGTTCCGGCGGTCTCCCCGTTCTGACGGGGGCTGCCGCTTTCTGATGGCGGCTGCTGCCTTCTTCAGTTCCCCGGCCCCCGGAACGTGGTGCGGTAGGCGCTCGGCGAGACGCCGAGCGCCGCGTGGAAGTGGTGGCGCAGATTGGCCGCCGTGCCGAGCCCGGCGCGGGCGGCCACCTGCTCGACGGGCACGTCCGACTCCTCCAGCAACTCCCGGGCCAGTTCGATACGTTGCCGGGTCAGCCAGTTCATGGGCGTCAGCCCGACCTCGTCCCGGAACCGCCGGGTGAAGTGCCGGACGCTCATCGACTCCCTGGCCGCCAGCTGCCCCAGCGTGATCGGGTCCTGGAGCCGGCGCAGCGCCCACGCACGGGCGGCCGAGGTCCCCGGAGCCGACCGTTCGGGCACCGGCCTGCGGATGTACTGGACCTGCCCGCCCTCGCGATGGGGCGGTACGACCGTGCGCCGGGCCACGTCGTTCGCGACGGCGCTCCCGTGGTCGCGGCGGATCATGTGCAGGCAGAGGTCGATCCCGGAGGCGCAGCCCGCCGAGGTCAGCACGGTCCCGCCGTCGGTGTAGAGCACGTCCGGGTCCAGCTCGACCCGGGGGAAGAGCCGGGCGAACCGCTCCGTGTACCGCCAGTGGGTCGTCGCCCGGTGCCCGTCGAGCAGTCCTGCCGAGGCCAGCAGATACGCCCCCGTGCAGATCGAGGCCACCCGGACGCCGGGCCGGATCAGCGCGAAGGCCTCCGCCAGCGGGGCCGGCAGCGCCGGGGTCTCCTGGACGTAGTCCTCGTACGAGGACAGGACGATCACGGTGTCGGCCTCGGCCAGCGCCTCGGGGCCGTGCGGGACGGCCACGGTGAAGTCGCCGTCCGTGCGCACGTCCCCGGGCGACAGGGTGCAGGTGGCGACCTCGTACAGCGGCTCGCCGTCCGCCGAGGCCCCCTGCCTGGCCTGGCCGAAGAGCTGGTGCACGATGCCCAGCTCGATGGGGAGCAGGACCTCGCGGGCGAGCACGGCGACGCGGTGCCGCCCGGGGTGGGTGAAGACCGTCATGGCCATATCCTTGCGCACCTGGTCCATCTGGACACTCGTGGGGACGGGCCCCGCTCGCGACGCTGAAGCCATGGCCCCTTCGACCTCGGCATCCCCGTACACCCCGCTCTCCCGCCGGCCCTCCCGGATCCACCGCGCCTGGCTGATGGCCGCCGTCGCGGGCGCGGCCATCGTCACGGCCGGGGCGTTCACCACCGTGCCGGGCCTGCTGGTGACGCCCCTGCACGAGGAGTACGCCTGGGAACGGGGGCAGATCGCGCTCGCCGCCTCGGTGAACATGGTGCTGTTCGGCCTCACCGCCCCGTTCGCGGCGGCGCTGATGGACCGCGTCGGGGCCCGCCGCGTCGTCATGGGTGCGCTGCTGCTGGTCACCGCGGGGGCGCTGCTCACCGGCGTCATGACGCGGCCGTGGCAACTGGTCGCGTACTGGGGCGTGCTGATCGGCCTCGGCAGCGGCTGCCTGACCATGACATTCGCCGCCGGGATCACCGCCCGCTGGTTCGACCGGCGGCGCGGCCTGGTGACCGGTGCGCTCAGCTCCTCCAGCCACCTGGGCCAGTTGCTCTTCCTGCCCCTGCTGGCCTGGTCCGTGGGCCGCTTCGGCTGGCGTCCGCCGGTGGTGACGCTGGCCCTGGTGGCCCTGGCGGTCGCCGCCCTGGTGTTCCTGCTGCTGCGCGACCACCCGGCGGACGTGGGCGTGAAGCCGTACGGGGCAACGGAGTTCGTCCCCCGCCCGCCCCCGGTCCCCGGAGCGGCCGGGCGGGCGCTGAGGGTGCTGCTGCGTGCGGCGCGCACCGGCCCGTTCTGGTTGCTGGCCGGGGTCTTCGCCCTCTGCGGAGCGTCGACCAACGGCATCATGTGGTCCAACTGGGCGCCCGCCGCGCATGATCACGGCATGCGGGCCACGGCGGCGGCCTCGCTGCTGTCCCTCGTCGGGATCTTCTCCGCCCTCGGCGCGCTGCTGGCCGGGTGGCTGACCGACCGGTTCGACCCGCGCCGGCTGCTGACCGTCTGCTTCGCCGTCCGCGCGCTCACCCTGCTCGCGCTGCCCCTGGTGTTCACCTCCACGGTCACGGCCCCGATGCTGCTGTTCGTGGCGGTCTACGGACTCGTCGACGTCGCGACCGTGCCGCCCGTCATCGAGCTGGCCCGCCGCGTGTACGGGGACGACGGCGCCGTCGTCTTCGGCTGGACGAACGCCGCCCACCAGCTGGGGGCGGGCGCCTCGGCGTTCCTCGGGGCCACCGCGCGGGACGTCTTCGGTACGTACGACGTGGTGTGGGCGGCGCTGGCGGCCGGCTGCCTCGTCGCCGCACTGCTGGCCCCGGCCGTACGCGTGAGGGCACACCGACCGGCCGAACGCAAGCGGGCGGGCTACCCTAGTCAAAGTTGAATAGGAAGATGGGTGTTGGTGTCATGTCCGCGATCCGACTGCTGGTCCTCGGCGCCGTGCGCATGCACGGCCGCGCGCACGGCTATCAGGTCCGCAACGACCTGGAGTTCTGGGGCGCGCACGAGTGGTCCAACGCCAAGCCCGGGTCGATCTACCACGCCCTGAAGCAGATGGCGAAGCAGGGACTGCTCCTCGCGCACGAGACGGCCCCCTCCACGGCGGGCGGCCCGCCGCGCACCGAGTACGAGCTCACGGACGAGGGGCTGGTGGAGTGCCGCCGCCTGCTGCGTGACGCCATCCGCTCCCACGACCAGGGCATGGACGTCCTCTCGGCGGCCATCGGTTTCATCGTCGACCTGCCCCGGGCGGAGGCGGTCGCGCTGCTCAGGGAGCGGATCGAGGGCATCGAGAAGTGGCGCACGGCGGTCACCGAGTACTACACCCCCGAGGAAGGCCCCGAATCCCTCGGTCACATCGGCGAGATCATGAACTTCTGGGTGCACTCGGCCGACACCGGCGCGGAGTGGACCCGGGGTCTGATCGCCCGCATCGAGGGCGGCGCGTACACCTTCGCCGACGAGGGTGACCCGTTCGTCGGGCTGCTCGCCGATGACGAGGGGAATCCTTACGCCACCGGTGTGCCCCACCCCGGGGACCACGACTAATCAAGTTTGACGAATGGGGGATCCGGGTTTACCTTCGACCTCCTAGTCAAGTTTGACTACAGGAGGGCGGGGAACGTGTCCGAAGCGATCGTCATGGACGGCGTGCACAAGCGGTACGGGGAGAAGAGCGCCCTGGACGGACTGGACCTGGCCGTCGGCAGCGGC
This sequence comes from Streptomyces sp. NPDC026589, assembly GCF_040638385.1. NCBI lineage: Bacteria > Bacillati > Actinomycetota > Actinomycetes > Kitasatosporales > Streptomycetaceae > Streptomyces > Streptomyces sp. NPDC026589. Next base: position 76,552 of record NZ_JBEZYG010000027.1, on the reverse strand, counting down.
ACCGTGCACGGAGTGCTCGGCCCCAACGGGGCGGGCAAGACCACCGCCGTACGGATCATGTCGACACTGCTGCGCCACGACGCGGGCCGGGTGACCGTGGCCGGCCTCGACGTCCGCGAACGGGCGGGCGAGGTGCGGCGCAGGATCGGGCTGCTCGGCCAGCACGCGGCGGTGGACGAGCAGCTCGGCGGTCGGCAGAACCTGGAGATGTTCGGGCGGCTGTACCACCTGGGCGCACGCCGGGCGGGCAGCCGGGCGGACGAGCTGCTGGAGCGGTTCGGCCTCGCGGACACCGGGCGCAAGGCCGTCAAGCAGTACAGCGGCGGCATGCGCAGACGCCTCGACCTGGCCGCGTCGCTGATCACCGACCCGGACGTGCTGTTCCTGGACGAGCCGACGACCGGCCTCGACCCGCGCGGCCGGACCGAGGTGTGGGACGCGGTGCGGTCCCTGGTCGGGGGTGGCACGACGGTGCTGCTGACCACGCAGTATCTGGAGGAGGCGGACCAGCTGGCCGACCGGATCTCCCTCATCGACGACGGCCGGGCGGTCGCCGAGGGCACCCCCGACGAGCTGAAGGCCCTCGTCGGCGGAGACCGGATCGACGTCGTCCTGCGCGACGCGTCCCGGCTGGTGGAGGCGGGCGCCCTGCTCGGCGGCGCGGACCTGGTGCTGGACGCCGACCGGCGGCGGATCGGCGCGCCGGCCCCGGACCGGATGGCGACCCTGGCCCGGACGGTGCGGGTGCTGGAGGAGGCGGGGATCGAGGCGGAGGACATCGCGGTGCGCCGCCCCACCCTGGACGAGGTGTTCCTGTCGCTGACCGGCCGGGCCGCCGGCGAACGGCGTGACGGGAAGACGGCGAAGGCGGAGAAGGCGGAGGTGGCGGCATGAGCGCGGCGACGACGACGGCGCCAGGACCGGGCGGGGCGGCCTCCCGGTTCGGCTGGGCGCTGGCCGACTCCTGGACGATGACCCGCCGCGAACTGGCCCACTGGGCCCGGCAGCCCGTCGAGGTGCTCGTCGGCCTGGTCTTCCCGGTGATGCTGCTGGTGATGTTCACCTATCTGGTCGGCGGCGGCCGGGGGCTGGACGGCGACCCCGTGGAGTTCCTGGTTCCCGGGATGCTCGCGCTGACCATGGCCTTCGGCCTGGAGAGCACGATGCTCGCGGTCACCCAGGACCTCGGCAAGGGCGTCATCGACCGCTTCCGCTCGATGCCGATGGTCCCCGGCGCCGTCCTGGTCGGCCGCAGCGCTGCGGACATGCTCCAGTCGACGGCCGCGCTCGCGGTGATGACCGGGGTCGGGTACGCGGTCGGCTGGCGCTGGCACCACGGGGCCGCCGCCGCGCTGGGGGCGTTCGGTCTGCTGCTCCTGCTGCGGTTCGCGATGCTCTGGGTCGGCATCCTGCTGGCCATGGTGGCGGGACGGCCGGAGATGGTCGCGGCGGTCCAGATCCTGGTCTGGCCGGTCGGCTTCCTCTCCAACGTGTTCGCCACCCCCGAGTCGATGCCGGGCTGGCTGGGTGCGGTGGTCGAGTGGAACCCGATGTCCGCCACGGCCACCGCCGTACGGGAGCTGTTCGGCAACCCGGGCGGCGCGACCGGCTCCTGGGCGGCCGAGCACGCAGGGCTCCTGGCGGTGCTCTGGCCGGTGGCCATCATCGCGGTGTTCTTCCCCCTGGCGGTGGCCAAGTTCGCGCGCCTCAGCCGGTAGCGGCGCTCCGGGTGGCGCCGGTAGCCGCGCTCAGTGGTGGAAGGCCGTCGAGGCCTCCCGGTCATGGCTCAACGGGTGCTTCTGGGCCCGCAGTTCGGGAAGCAGCTGCTTCAGGTCCTCGACCAGCAGCTCGGCCAGATCCGAGGAGAACCCGTTGCGGCACACCACCCGCAGCACGGAGAGGTCCTGCCGGTTGGCGGGGAAGGTGTACGCGGGCACCAGCCAGCCGTGCTCCCGCAGCCGGCGGGACACGTCGAACACGTCGTACGCGTGGACGTCCGCGTTGGTCGTGAAGGCGAACACCGGCAGCTCGTCGCCCCGGGTGAGGAGGCGGAAGTCGCCCAGCTCCTCCACCGCGCGGGCCAGAGCGCACGCCACGTCCCGGGAGGCCTGCTGGACCGCGCGGTAGCCCTCGTGCCCGAGGCGCAGGAACGTGTAGTACTGCGCGACCACCTGCGCCCCGGGCCGGGAGAAGTTCAGCGCGAACGTCGGCATGTCGCCGCCCAGGTAGTTGACCCGCAGGACCAGCTCCTCGGGCAGCGCGTCCGCCGTCCGCCACAGCGCCCAGCCGACCCCCGGGTAGACGAGGCCGTACTTGTGGCCCGAGGTGTTGATCGACGCCACCCTCGGCAGCCGGAAGTCCCACACCAGGTCGGGGTCGAGGAAGGGCGCCACCATCGCGCCCGACGCCCCGTCCACATGGACCGGGACGTCGAGACCGGTCCGCCCCTGGAGGGCGTCCAGGGCCGCGCACAGCTCGGCGATCGGCTCGTAGGACCCGTCAAAGGTGGAGCCGAGGACGCCGACGACCCCGATGGTGTTCTCGTCGCACAGCTCGGCGGCGGCCGCCGGGTCGAGATGGAACCGCTCGCCCTCCATCGGGACGAGCCGGGCCTCCACCTCCCAGAAATCGCAGAACTTCTCCCAGCAGACCTGAACGTTGACGCCCATCACCAGATTGGGCCGGGCTGTCGCGGGATAGCGGTCGGCGTTCCGCTTCGCCCAGCGCCGCTTCAGGGCGAGCCCCGCGAGCATGCACGCCTCGCTCGACCCGGTGGTCGAACACCCCACGGCCGCCCTCGGATCGGGCGCGTTCCACAGGTCGGCGAGCATCGCCACACAGCGCCGCTCCAGCTCGGCGGTGCGCGGGTACTCGTCCTTGTCGATCATGTTCTTGTCCCGGCACTCACCCATCAGGACGCCGGCCTGCGGCTCCATCCACGTGGTGACGAACGTGGCCAGGTTGAGCCGGGAGTTGCCGTCGAGCATCAGCTCGTCGTGGACCAGCCGGTACGCCGTCGACGGCGGCAGCGGCCCGTCGGGCAGCCGGTGCCGGGGCGGCGCGGTGTTCATCGCGGCCGTCGGGTCGGCCTCGCCGAAGAACGGGTTCAGGGCGAGCCTGCGCCGCTCGTTCGAGGGTTCGTCCTGTTCCGGGTGGGCACCGCGGTGGAGCGGCATGGTGGAGGCCCTTCTCTCGGCCGAAGCGGTCGGGGTGCGGGGTCGGCTCTCGGCGCGGGGTCGGCTCGGGGTGCGGGGTCAGCTCTCGGCGGCCAGGCCCGCCTTGATCGCCCGGGTGAACTTCACGACCCGTTCGGCCTGCACCCGGGCGGCGGTCAGGGTCTGCTCGCCGACCGGGATGTCGCCCTGCCCGGAGACGTGGGAGGTGCCGTACGGGTTGCCGTCCACGAACTTCGAGGGGTCGGTGTACCCGGGGGCGACGAGGATGCCGCCGAAGTGGTGGATCGTGTTGTAGAGCGCGAGCAGCGTGGACTCCTGACCGCCGTGGGCGGTGGAACTGGAGGTGAAGCCGCTGTAGACCTTGTCGGCGAGCTGCCCCGCCTGCCACATCCCGCCGAGCGTGTCGATGAACTGCTTCAGCTGGGCGGTGACGTTCCCGTACCGGGTCGGCGAACCGAAGATCACCGCGTCCGCCCACGCCATGTCGTCCTGCGAGACCTCGGGGATGTCCGCGGTCGCGGTCACGTTCTCGGCCCACGCCGGGTTGGAGTCGATGGCCGCCTGCGGGGCGAGCTCCGCCGCCCGGCGCAGCCGCACCCGCGCCCCGGCCCGCTCCGCGTCCCCGGCCATCGCCTTCGCGATCGCGGCGACGGTGCCGGTGGAGGAGTAGTAGATGACGGCGACGTTGACGGGTGGGGGCATGCGAGGGACCTCCGTCGAAGCAGGATCGGTACAAGATGGCTCAAAAGCACACGCAGCAGACGATACGGAGGTTCCCTGCGTCCGGCGCGTCGGACGCAGCCCTTCTCCGTGACCGGGGGCACCCGCCCCCTCAGCGCAGCGACTTCCCGTCCTCGTCCAGCTGCATCTGGGCCCGTCCCGTGACCAGCAGCCAGGCGGGCAGGGTGGCGGCGCACAGCAGCGGCAGCACGGACGTGTCGCTCACCAGCACCGCCGCCGTGAACAGGCTCACCCAGCCCTGCCGGGTGACGGCCAGCAGCACGCCCAGCACCGCACAGGACACCGCGAGCGACGGCGGGACCGCGTCGACCAGCGCGTGGGCGCAGAGCCCCAGCGACACCCCCGCGAAGACCGCCGGGAAGATCCGGCCGCCCCGGAAGCCGCAGGCCGCCGCGATCACGAGGGCGGCCGTCTTCACCACCGCCATCCCCGCGAACTCCCCGGCCGACCAGCCGTCCGGGTCCCCGGCGAGCTCCTTCACCTCGTCGAGCCCCTTGAAGAGGGTGAGGTGGCCGCCCAGCGCGCCGAGCAGCCCCAGCGCCAACCCGCCCAGCGTCAGGGCGAGCACCGGGTACCGCAGCGCCGTGAAGACCCGGTGGGCCACCGGGAAGGCGTACACCGCGAGCAGACCGAGGAGGGCGCCCGCCGAGGCGATCAGCAGGGCGGAGAGCAGATCGCCCCAGTGCGGTCCCGCGTACGCCGGGAGGGACAGGTCGAAGCTGGGGTGCGCGATCAGCGACATGGTCAGCGCGCCCGCCGTACCGGCCGCGAGCGGGGCGAACAGCCGGTCCCAGAACGCCCCGTGGCCCGGCTGCGAGGCCAGCGTCTCGGAGAGGATCAGCGCGGCGGCGACCGGGGTCCCGAAGAGGGCCCCGATGGTCCCGGCCGCGGCGAGCGCCACCCACAGCTCGCCGGGCGCCCCGGGCGCGAACCGCCGGCCGAGCCAGAAGGCCAGCGCGACGTTGGCCGCGGTGATCGGGTTCTCCGGACCGAGGCTCACCCCGCCCGCCAGCGCCAGGGTGGTCACCAGGAGCAGCCCGGGCACGATGCCCGGGCTCATCGGCGCGTCCACCAGGCCGGTGGTGGCCGGATCGGGCCCGCCGTGACCGGGCACGGTCCGCAGGACGAGCCCCACCGCGAGACCGGTCGCGGTGAGCATCACGATCATCCACAGCGAGGAGAAGCGCCCCACTCCGAGCGCGTCGGGCAACGTCTCCCAGAGCACGTCCTGGAGCCTCTCCGCGAGCAGGCTCACCCCGAGCAGGATCAGCGCGCAGGCGACGCCGACGGCGATCGCGGGCAGCACGAGCGGCAGCAGCCGCCGGGCCGGGGCGGCCGGAGGGTGCGGGGGAGCCGACGGAGGTGCGGGGGATTCGGGGACCACCGGCTCACCCTAGAGGGGCGAACCAGACAAAACGCCTCAATGGTGGCCCCAGCGGTCCCGCGTCTCGCCCGGTCAGTCCGAAGACCTCGCCGATGACCTGGGTCACCTGATGGCCGGGTACGTCGTTCGTGGTGACGACCAGCACGTCCGCCCGGGCGGCCCGACCGCCGCCGAAATCCTCAATGCCCATGTTTGTGGCACCTCCTGTGAGCGGCTTCGGACCGCTCCGTACGATGCGCACTCCCGCTGTGCGCCACTGGAACCAAGGGCGCCGGCCGGGCGTTGATAGCTTGGGGCAGCCACAGAGCCGCCATCGCACACCATCCTGGAGCCCGGACCCTTGAATACGCTTGCGCTCGGACCGAGCTGGCTGGACCCGGACTATCTGCTCAACACGTTCGGGCTCCCCGGCCTGCTCCTCATCGTCTTCGCCGAGTCCGGCCTCCTGATCGGGTTCTTCCTGCCCGGCGACTCGCTGCTGTTCACCACGGGGCTGCTGGTGACCACGGGCCAGCTGAAGTACCCGCTCTGGCTCGTCTGCACGCTGGTCGCCGTCGCCGCGATCGTCGGCGACCAGGTGGGCTATCTCTTCGGCCGCAAGGTCGGCCCGGCCCTCTTCAAGCGCCCCGACTCCCGCCTCTTCAAGCAGGAGAACGTGGAGAAGGCCCACGAGTTCTTCGAGAAGCACGGCCCGAAGTCCCTGGTCCTGGCGCGCTTCGTGCCCATCGTGCGCACCTTCACGCCGATCATCGCGGGCGTCAGCCGGATGAACTACCGCTCCTTCATCACGTACAACATCGTCGGCGCGATCCTCTGGGGCGTCGGCGTCACCGTGCTCGGCGCGATGCTCGGCAAGATCGACTTCGTGCACGAGCACATCGAGATGATCCTCATCCTGATCGTGCTCATCTCCGTGGTGCCGATCGTGGTCGAGGTGCTGCGCGCCCGCAGCCAGGGCAAGAAGGCCGCCGCGGCCGAGGCACGGGAGGGCGGTGGCTCCGGTCTCCCCCCGGCGGGCGGCAACGGCCCCTCGACCGGCCAGCGCGGCCGGCACGCCAAGCGCTGACCTCACGCCGCGTACGCACGCACCGAAGGCGCCCCTCCCCGCAGATCCGGGGAGGGGCGCCTTCGTCGTACGGACACGGGCACGGGCGCGAGGCGTCGTACGGACACGGACACGGGCACGAGGTACGGGCAGCGCGATCGCTCGGGGGCGGCACGGGCCCGGCGCGTACGCGCGCTCAGAACCCCCGGGTCCGCTTCGCCGCCCGGCGGCTCGCCCCGCCGACCGCCCCCGGCGCCCCCATGAACAGCCGCGAGATCTCACTCCCCAGGTTCACCCCGATCGCGATGGCCAGGGCCGTCGCGACCGCCGTCGACAGCGAGGCCAGCCCCGTGTCCAGCTCGTTCTGCGCCACGCCCAGCAGACCGAAGTACGTCGCCGAACCGGGCAGCAGCGGCCCGATGGCCGCCGTGATGTACGGCAGCGAGGAATGGAACCGGTAGCGCGAGAACAACTGGCCGAACAGTCCCACCAGACCGGCCGCCACCGCCGTCGCCGCGACCGGCGAGATGCCCCCGGTCCGGGCCAGCGCCCCGAAGATGAGCCAGGCCACTCCGCCGTTCAGGGTGACCGCCAGCACGGTGGAGCGCTCCTGCTGGAGCAGCACCGCGAAGGCCAGGCTCAGCGCCATCGACGCCAGGATCTGGATCACCGGTTCGTTGTACGGCGTGAACCGCGCCTCCGGATTGAGCTGGGCCCCCAGCTGGAGCCCCAGATACAGGACGATCAACACACCCGCGACGATCCCGATGAAGAAGTACATGACTTCGAGCAGCCGGGCCGACGCGGTGATGTAGTAACCGGTCAGCCCGTCCTGCACCCCTGCCACCAGCGCCCGCCCCGGCAGCAGCGCGAACAGCCCACCGGTGATCACCGCGGACGGCCGGATGTCCGTCGAATGGGTCAGCGTCAGCGCCACCCCCATCGCGGCGGGCGGCATCGCGGCCACCGTGAACTGGTAGAACTCCGGCAGCCCGCGCCCGGCGCACAGCCACGCGAGACGGTCGCCGAGCATCGCGCCCGCCGCCGCCACGACGAAGACCAGGAACCCGCCGCCGACCAGCACGGAGGCCGAACCGGCCAGCAGCCCGGCGGCGGCCGTCAGCACCCAGCCCGGATACGGGTGGCGGTTGCGGCGGATCTCCGCGAGCCGCCGGTAGGCCTCCTCCAGCGAGATCTCGGTGTCCGTGCTGGTGATGTCGTCGACCAGCCGGAACACGGCCGCCAGACGGGTGTAGTCGGTGCCCCGGCGGCGTACCGTACGGCTCGCCGTCACCGGGTCGTCGACCAGCGACGGCTGGTGCGAGATGGACAGCAGCGTGAACGTGACCGTCGGCTCACTGCGGTCGAGACCGTAGGACCGGGTCACCGCGAACATCGCCGCCTCGACGTCCTCGGCGCCCTCGCCGCCCGCCAGCAGCAGCTCCCCGATACGCAGCGTCAGGTCGAGCACGCGCGGCACGGCGGGACCCGTCTCGTCGTCGGTGCGCTGGATCGCCTCGGTGGCCGGACGCTCGGTCACCGGCATCCGCAGCATCGTGCGCATCCGGTCCTGCCAGGGCGCCTCCTTGGTCAGCCTGACCATCGGAATGCCCTGCGCCGGGGTGAACGCGGGCGGCGACTGCTGGGCCCTGTACGTGGCCGGCGGGGTGAAAGCGGAACTCAGCGTGTCGGAGTTCGAACCGCCCCCGGAGCCGCCGCCCGAACCCGCCGGACCGGCCTGCTCCTGGTGCACACCGGTCGGCAGCGCGAACTCCGACGTCGGATGGTCCTCCTCGGGCGGCGACGCCGGATGACTCGTCCCCGCGGGCGGGGCGAAAGCGCTCCGCGCCTCGTCGGACTGGGGCTTCTGGTCCTCGGGACCGCCCGATTCCGCCACCACTCGACCTCGCTCCTCCTCGACCGCACAACCCTGGGTGTCTGTCCCGTCGCACGTCTGCCCAGTATGGCCACGGGCATGGGCCCCGCACGCGCGGAAGTGCGGACAGCGAAACGGGCGGCACACCCGTGAAGGTGTGCCGCCCGTGCCGAGACGGCCGTCCGGCTCACAAACGGAACCGGAAGAGGGACGTCAGTGCGCGCCGCCCTGCGCCTCAAGACGCTTGTACGAGGCCTCGATCTCGGCCTCCGCCTCGGTACGGCCGACCCAGTCGGCGCCCTCGACGGACTTGCCCGGCTCCAGGTCCTTGTAGACCTCGAAGAAGTGCTGGATCTCCAGGCGGTCGAACTCCGACACGTGGTGGATGTCGCGCAGGTGCTCCACCCGCGGGTCGGACGCCGGGACGCAGAGCAGCTTGTCGTCGCCGCCCGCCTCGTCGGTCATCCGGAACATACCGATGGCGCGGCACTTGATGAGGCAACCGGGGAAGGTCGGCTCGTCCAGAATGACCAGCGCGTCCAGCGGGTCGCCGTCCTCGCCGAGGGTGTTCTCGACGAAGCCGTAGTCGGCCGGGTAGCTGGTCGAGGTGAAGAGTCGACGGTCCAGGCGGATCCGACCGGTCTCGTGGTCCACCTCGTACTTGTTCCGCGAACCCTTCGGGATCTCGATGGTGACGTCGAACTCCACGGGTGGCTCCTCCATGATCAACACATACGACTGGTGATTAAGTGTCCCCCACGCAGAAGAGTGCTCGCGAAAGGGGCTGGTCAACGGTGGCCGAGCCGGTGGAAAGACCGTCAATGCGCCCGTCGGACCCGTGGGGCGGGCTGAGGGTCCTGAAGAACAGACACAACGGGTCGTACACCTGGCAGGTCATCGCAGGCTCCGCAACGCTCGGCCTGGTCGTCGCTGCCGGCGCCGTCCTCGCCGCCGGCCCCTGGGACAACGGTCAGCGTAAGGCCGAGCGGGCACTGGCAGTCACCGCGGACCGAACAGGTGGCGCACATCACGGTCGCCCGACACCCGACGGCCCCCGACCGGCCCCCAGCGCCCCGGCCGTCCTCCCGGCCCTCGGCACCACCACCCACGACGCCCCGAGGGACGCCGCCGCGCTCCGCGACACCCTCGCCCCGCTCATCGGCGCGCCCGGACTCGGCGACAGGGTCGCCGCGTCCGTCATCGACACCGCCACCGGCAAGCAGCTGTATGGAACCCGCGCCACCGCCCCGATGACCCCGGCCTCCACCGTCAAGATCGCCACCACCGCCGCCGCGCTCTCCGTCCTGGGCCCCGACCACCGCATCGCCACCACCGCCGCGCTCTCCCCCGACGCCCGCACCCTCACCCTCGTCGGCGGCGGCGACCCCACGCTGAGCAGGGCGGCCCTGCGCTCGATGGCCGCCGACGCCGCGAAGGCCCTGCGCGAGGACGCCGGGGACGGCGGGGACGACGGCGAGGACCCAGCAGGCCCGGTACGCCTCACGTACGACGTCTCCCGCTACACCGGCCCCGTGCTCCACCCCATCAGCCCCAACGTGAACATCGCCCCCGTCACCGCCCTCATGGTCAACGAGGGCCGCCTGAACGACACGGACCGCGGCCCCGCCAAGCGCACCGACGACCCCGCCGGCGACGCCGCCCGCGCCTTCGCCGCACAGCTGAAGAAGGCCGGCGTCGAGGTCACCGGCACCCCCCGTGAGGCCCGCCCGGCCGACGGGGCCCGCACCGTCGCCACCCACCACTCGGCCCCGCTCGCCGCCCTCGTCGAGCGCACCCTCACCAACAGCGACAACGACATCGCCGAGGCACTCGCCCGGCAGACCGCCATCGCCAAGGGCGAGAGCGCCGACTTCGCCGGAGCCCGCCGCGCCGTCACCAACGAACTGAAGAAGCTGGGAGTCCCGGTGACCGGGGCCCACCTCGCCGACGGCAGCGGCCTCGACCGAGAGGGCCGGGTCACCCCCGCGCTCCTCACCGCCCTCCTCGCCCGCGCCGCCGACCCCGGCCGCCCCGGACTGCGCCCGGTCCTCACCGGCCTCCCGATCGCCGGATTCAGCGGCACCCTCGGCGGCCGCTACGGGGACGGCTCCGAGGGCACCGGCCTGATCCGCGCCAAGACCGGCACCCTCAGCCGCGTCAACTCCCTCGCCGGGACCGTCGTCGACCCCCGGGGCCGCCTGCTGGCCTTCGCCTTCCTCGCCTCCGGCAGCCGCTCCGCGACCGAGGCCGAACCAGCCCTCGACGCCCTGGCCACCGCACTCGCCCGCCCGGCCCGCTGATCACCGCCCAGCACCCGAAGAGCGGTGCAAGACCCCACCACCGGGCGACGGGCTCACGTACGGTTGACGCATGACGAGCATCGGTGGTGCCCAGATGGTCGACTGGAATCTCGCGGTGGCGACCGCGACCCGACTGGTCCGGCCCGGCCCCGACATCAGCCGCGAGGAGGCCCGCGCCGTCGTCGCGGAGCTGCGGCGGCATGCCAAGGCCTCGGAGGAACACGTCCGGCTCTTCACCCGGATGATCCCCGAGGGGACCGAACCCGAGGACACCCCCGTCCTCGTCGTCGACCGGGCCGGCTGGATCAAGGCCAACGTCGCCGGCTTCCGCGAACTGCTGCGCCCCCTGCTCGCCAAGATGGAGAGCCGCCGCTCCGGCGGACCCGGCGGGGCCGTCGTCGGCATGGTCGGCGGCAAGGTCACCGGCGTCGAACTGGGCATGCTGCTCTCGTTCCTCGCCTCCCGGGTCCTCGGCCAGTACGAGACGTTCGCCCCGGCCACCAGGGACCTCCCCGCCTCCGCCGACGGCGGCGGCCGGCTGCTCCTCGTCGCCCCCAACATCGTCCACGTCGAACGCGAGCTGGACGTCGACCCGCACGACTTCCGGCTCTGGGTCGCCCTCCACGAGGAGACCCACCGCACCCAGTTCACCGGCGTGCCCTGGCTCCGCGACCACCTCCGGGGCGAGATCCAGACGTTCCTCGATGAGACCGACGTCGACCCGATGACCTTCCTGGAACGCCTCCGCGAGGCCGCCCAGTCCCTCTCCGGCGCCGGCCGCCCCGAGGGCGAACAGGGCGAGAGCGACAGCCGGAGCCTCGTCGACATCGTCCAGACCCCCGCCCAGCGCGAAGTGCTCGGCCGCCTCACCGCCGTCATGTCCCTCCTCGAAGGGCACGCGGACTACGTGATGGACGGTGTGGGCCCCGACGTCGTCGGCTCCGTCTCCGAGATCCGGGAGAAGTTCCAGCAGCGCCGGGCCCAGGGCGCCGGCCGTCTCGACCAGGCCCTGCGCAAGCTCCTCGGCCTCGACGCCAAGCTCCGGCAGTACAAGGACGGCGAGAAGTTCGTACGATCGGTCGTCGAAGAGGTCGGCATGGACGGCTTCAACCGCGTCTGGACCTCACCGAACACCCTCCCGACCAAGGCCGAGATCGCCAAGCCCGCCGACTGGGTCGCGCGGGTGCACCGTAAGGCCGAATCCTGACCATCGGACGGCCCGGGGAGCCATATTGGCCCGCCAATCACCCATCCGAGGGACCGTAGAGGCATGGGAAGGCGTGCAATGCTCGATGAACAGCTTGCCTCTGTCACCATCGACGCACTCTGAGTGACGGGACTGACGCGTTCCGGCGCTCGACGCTCCTCCAGAACTCCACGAAGGGCACCGGACATGGGTCCCCATCCTGCGGTCGCGGCGATACGCCTGGCGGTCCGCCGCGTACTCCACGACGTCCTCACCGAATTCCACCGGCGCGCCGACCACGACCGGCCCGCCGACGCGGCGAGGCGCCCCGCGCACGCCGCCCGCTCCCGCACCCGCTATGCCGAAGCCGGCGCCGCGGGCAGGACCGCTCTCCCCGACCGGCCCGACACCCCGCTCGTCCTCGTCGCCTGCTCCGGCGGCGCCGACTCCATGGCGCTCGCCTCCGCCCTCGCGTTCGAGGCCCGCAAACTCTCCGTCCGGGCCGGCGGCATCACCGTCGACCACAACCTCCAGTCGGGGTCCGGCCTCCGCGCCGCCGAGGTCGTCACCCGGCTCACCGCCATGGACCTCGACCCCGTCGAGGCCGTCGCCGTGCACGTCGGACGCGAGGGCGGCCCCGAGGCCGCCGCCCGCGACGCCCGCTACGCCGCGCTGGACGCCGCCGCCGAGCGCCACGGCGCCGCCGCCGTCCTGCTCGGCCACACCCGCGACGACCAGGCCGAGACGGTCCTCCTCGGCCTCGCCCGCGGCTCCGGCATCCGCTCGCTCTCCGGCATGGCCGCCGCCTCCGGGCCGGCCGGCCGCTACCGCCGCCCCTTCCTCCAGCTCGACCGGCAGGCCGTCCGCAAGGCATGCCTGGTCCAGTCCCTGCCCGTCTGGGACGACCCGCACAACATCGACCCCGCCTACACCCGCTCCCGGCTCCGCCACGAAGGCCTGCCCGCGCTGGAGAAGGCGCTCGGCAAAGGCGTCGTCGAGGCCCTCGCCCGCACCGCCCAGCTCTCACGCGACGACGCCGACGCCCTGGACACCTGGGCCGCCGAGGCCGAGCTGTCCGTACGCGACGAGACCGGCCGCCTGGAGTGCGCCAAGCTCTACGTCCTGCCGCCCGCGGTACGCCGCCGGGTGCTGCGCCGCGCACTGATCGAGGCCGGGGCGCCCGCCGGCTCCCTCTTCGCCCGGCACCTCGAAGAAGTCGACCGCCTGATCACCGGCTGGCGCGGTCAGCGGGCCATCAACCTGCCCGGCCGCGTCGAGGCGATGCGGCAGGGTGGCAGACTGGTCATTCGGCAGAGCTGACGCGCGAGCGGCTGAAGTGCAGGCGAACAGCCGGCCCGGCCCGGGCGCTTTCCCGGGCCGGCAGGCAGAGAAAGAGACGTGGGTGAACGAGAAGGACATGGGTACCGACCTTCAGTCGGTGCTCCTCACCAAGGAAGAGATCGACGCGAAGCTCGTCGAGCTGGCCGCGGAGATCGACGCGGAGTACGCGGGCAAGGACCTGCTGATCGTCGGCGTCCTCAAGGGCGCGGTGATGGTCATGGCGGACCTGGCGCGCGCGCTGTCCACCCCCGTCACGATGGACTGGATGGCCGTCTCCTCGTACGGGGCCGGCACCCAGTCCTCCGGCGTCGTCCGGATCCTCAAGGACCTCGACACCGACATCAAGGGCAAGCACGTCCTGATCGTCGAGGACATCATCGACTCCGGTCTGACGCTGTCCTGGCTGCTCTCCAACCTGGGCTCCCGGGAACCGGCCTCGCTGGAGGTCTGCACCCTGCTGCGCAAGCCGGATGCCGCAAAGGTCGCGATCGATGTGAAGTGGATCGGTTTCGACATCCCCAACGAGTTCGTCGTCGGCTACGGGCTGGACTACGCGGAGAAGTACCGCAACCTGCCCTTCGTCGGCACGCTCGCCCCGCACGTCTACGGCGGCTGACCCCGGCGACCTGCCGGGGAACCCTCGCCGCCCTCGGGCCGTTGAAGCTGCGAAAGCAGGTTTCTCCGTCGTACCCGGCAGTCGCTGGTGACGATGCTGGGGTACCGTCCGAAGAACAGTCTTTTCCAACAGCAGCATTTACCTACGGGCAGGAGGGACGGGGCATCTTCGCTCCGTATGGATGGACGTGAAGCGATACTTCCGTGGGCCCGTCATGTGGATCGTGCTGGCCGTCCTCGCCGTGGTCGTGCTGATGCAGGTCGTCGGCTCGTCCGGCGGCCACAAGACGGTGGACACCGGCAAGGTGATCCAGGCGATCAGCAAGAACCAGGTGGAGCAGGCCAAGCTGACCACCGGTGACGAACAAATCCTCAAGATCGAGCTGAAGAAGGGCCAGAAGCTCGAAGGCGAGTCCGGCAGCAAGTTCCAGGCGAGCTACATCGGCAACCAGGGCGTCGAGCTCGCCGACACGCTGCAGCAGAAGTTCGAGGACGGTGACATCGAGAAGGGTTACACCGTCTCGCCGTCGAAGCAGTCCCCGTTCGTCTCGATTCTCCTCTCGCTGCTGCCCTTCGTCCTCATCGTGGTCGTCTTCCTGTTTCTGATGAATCAGATGCAGGGCGGCGGATCCAAGGTCATGCAGTTCGGCAAGTCCAAGGCCAAGCTGATCACCAAGGACACCCCCAAGACGACCTTCTCCGACGTGGCGGGATCCGACGAGGCGGTCGAGGAACTCCACGAGATCAAGGAGTTCCTCCAGGAGCCGGCGAAGTTCCAGGCCGTCGGCGCCAAGATCCCCAAGGGCGTCCTGCTCTACGGGCCGCCCGGTACGGGCAAGACGCTGCTCGCACGCGCCGTCGCCGGCGAAGCGGGCGTGCCGTTCTACTCGATCTCCGGGTCCGACTTCGTCGAGATGTTCGTCGGTGTCGGCGCCTCCCGGGTGCGTGACCTCTTCGAGCAGGCCAAGGCGAACGCCCCGGCGATCGTCTTCGTCGACGAGATCGACGCAGTGGGCCGCCACCGCGGCGCCGGCATGGGCGGCGGTCACGACGAGCGCGAGCAGACGCTCAACCAGCTGCTCGTCGAGATGGACGGGTTCGACGTGAAGGGCGGCGTCATCCTGATCGCCGCCACGAACCGCCCGGACATCCTCGACCCGGCGCTGCTGCGCCCCGGACGCTTCGACCGGCAGATCGCGGTCGACCGCCCGGACATGCAGGGCCGCCTGGAGATCCTCAAGGTGCACCAGAAGGGCAAGCCCGTGGCGGAGGGCGTCGACCTCGGCGCCGTCGCCCGACGCACGCCCGGCTTCACCGGCGCCGACCTGTCGAACGTGCTCAACGAGGCCGCGCTCCTGACGGCGCGCGGCAACAAGAAGCTCATCGACAACGAGAGCCTCGACGAGGCCATCGACCGCGTCGTGGCGGGTCCGCAGAAGCGGACCCGGATCATGTCCGAGAAGGAAAAGAAGATCACCGCGTACCACGAGGGCGGACACGCCCTGGTCGCGGCGGCCTCCCCCCAGTCGGACCCGGTCCACAAGATCACGATCCTCTCCCGCGGTCGCGCCCTCGGTTACACGATGGTGCTCCCGGAGGAGGACAAGTACTCCACGACCCGCAACGAGATGCTCGACCAGCTGGCGTACATGCTGGGCGGACGTGCGGCCGAGGAGCTGGTCTTCCACGACCCGACCACCGGCGCCGCGAACGACATCGAGAAGGCCACGGCGACGGCCCGCGCGATGGTCACGCAGTACGGCATGACGGAGCGTCTCGGCGCGATCAAGTTCGGCGGCGACAACTCGGAGCCCTTCCTGGGCCGTGAGATGGGCCACCAGCGCGACTACTCGGAAGAGGTCGCGGCACTGGTCGACGAGGAGGTCAAGAAGCTCATCGAGACCGCCCACAACGACGCGTGGGAGATCCTCGTCGAGAATCGCGACATCCTCGACGCCCTGGTGCTCGAACTGCTGGAGAAGGAGACGCTGGGCAAGGACGAGATCGCGGAGATCTTCGCCCCGCTCGTCCGGCGTCCCGCCCGACCGGCATGGACCGGATCCGTCCGGCGCACCCCGTCGACGCGGCCCCCGGTGCTCTCTCCCAAGGAGCTGGCCCTCACCAACGGCGCATCGGTCGCCAACGGTTCGGCCACCCCGCCGGAGATCGCCCCGAAGGACCTGACGAAGGACGTCGCCCCGTCCACCGAGGCGATCCCCGAGGAGCGTCCCGAGAGCCAGTGACACTCCGACTCCGGTGAGACCCCCGTCACGGGGGCCGACCCGGTCCCGGAATGGATGCCGCGCCCCCCAGGTTTTAGCCTGTGGGGGCGCGGCTTTTCGTATGCCTGCGAGGTCTGAGCGCGAACCCGCGCACGGGACAGCACAGAGGAACGAGGCACAGATGACCGACCCGGTGACGCTGGACGGCCAGGGTTCGATCGGCGAGTTCGACGAGAAGCGGGCCGAGGCGGCCGTACGCGAACTGCTGATCGCCGTCGGAGAGGACCCGGACCGCGAGGGCCTGCGGGAGACGCCGGGGCGGGTTGCGCGGGCGTACAAGGAAATATTCGCGGGCCTGTACCAGCAGCCCGAGGACGTCCTGACGACCACGTTCGATCTGGGCCACGACGAGATGGTGCTGGTCAAGGACATCGAGGTGTTCTCGACCTGCGAACATCATCTGGTGCCGTTCAGGGGCGTCGCGCACGTCGGCTACATCCCCGCCTCCACCGGCAAGATCACCGGACTGTCGAAGCTCGCCCGGCTGGTCGACGTCTACGCCCGCCGTCCGCAGGTCCAGGAGCGGCTGACGACGCAGATCGCCGAGTCGCTCATGTCGATCCTGGAGCCCCGCGGAGTCATCGTCGTCATCGAGTGCGAGCACATGTGCATGTCGATGCGCGGTATCCGCAAGCCCGGGGCGAAGACCCTCACCTCCGCGGTCCGCGGCCAGCTCCGGGATCCGGCGACCCGTGCCGAGGCGATGAGCCTCATCATGGCGCGCTGACGCTCTCCCGAACGCGAGAAGCGGGCGCGGCAGCCGCGTGGCGCGGCTGCCGCGCCCGTATCCGTCTACGCGGCTGCCGCGCCCGTGCCGTCGTGGTCGTTGCCGTCCTCCGGGAGGCGGCAGACGCGTTCCAGGAAGAGCGCGGCCGCGATGACCGCGATGCCGGCCACCACCGCCGCTCCCGCGTAGATGGCCTGGTCGCGGCGGGGTGGGATGTCGAGGTAGCCCAGGAGGAAGACGCCGGTGCCGCCGTACATTCCGGCGACGAGGGCGGCGACCAGGGCGCTTGCCTGGCCGAAGACGACCGCGCGGGCCGCGAACAGCGGCTCGACCCCCTTGGCGCCGGGGCGGCGCTCGCGCTGGGCGCGCAGGCGGGTGCGGGTGGAGAGGGCGGTCGCGAGGAGGATCACCGCGATCACGGCGAGCACGATCGACGCGGCCAGCGGGACGCTCGGCAGGGTGCCGAGGGAGTCCCAGAGGCGGGCCCCGCCCCAGGAGAGGACACCGGCGGCGGCGAAGAGGCCCGCCAGTACCCCGAGCCGTAGTTGCTTCACCGAGTGAGCCGCCCTTCGCGCCGCCTGTGCCCGGTCCGGCCGTGTGCCGGACCACCGTCCGTCGAGCTTAGGGCCTGTCGTTCGGATCATGCCGGGCTGATCCGAACGACAGACCCTGACCATTACTCCGGCAGGCGCAGTTCCAGGTCGGTGCGGGGCAGGACGCTGTCGCGGCCGACCTCGGCGAGGAGCTGGGCCACCGGGCCGGCGCCGGGCAGCTGGGCCTCGGGGTCGATGTCGTGCCAGGGGGCGAGGACGAAGGCCCGCTCGTGGGCGCGCGGGTGCGGGAGCGTGAGCACCGGGTCGTCGGAGAGGACGTCGGCGTACGCCACGATGTCGACGTCGATGGTGCGCGGACCCCAGCGCTCCTCGCGGACCCGGTCGAAGGCCTCCTCGACAGCCTGGCCGCGCTCCAGCAGGGAGGCGGGGGGCAGCGTCGTCTTCACGAGGATGACGGCGTTGAAGTACGAGGGCTGGGAATCCGCCTCAACGCCCCAGGGCTCCGTCTCGTACACCGGGGAGACGGCCTTGACCCGGAGGCCCGGGGTGTCCTCCAGGGCGTCGACGGCCCCCTGGAGGGTCTCCAGCCGGTTGCCCAGGTTGGAGCCGAGGGAGATCACGGCCATCTTGGGGTTGGAGAGCGTGACGTCGGCGGCGTCCACCTGCTGGACGACGGCGGTCGGAACCGGCTGTACGGTCGGGTCGCTCTGCCCTTCGGTGGAAAATGCAGTCATGCTCGGCTCCGGATGATGGTGATGGTCACGTCGTCGAAGGGGACGGTGATCGGTGCGTCCGGCTTGTGCACCACGACCTCGACCTCCTGGACGCCTTCGTGCTTCAGGCACTGCTGGGCGATGCGTTCGGCGAGCGTCTCGATCAGATCGACCGGTTCGCCCGTCACCACGTCGACGACCTCCTCGGCCACCACGCCGTAGTGCACGGTGCGGGCCAGGTCGTCGGTGGCTGCCGCGGGGCGGGTGTCGAGGCCGAGCACCAGGTCGACGATGAAGGTCTGGCCCTCTTCCCGTTCCCGGGGGAAGACACCGTGGTGCCCACGGGCCTTGAGGCCGCGCAGCGCGACACGATCCACGCGAATCACTCCTGCTGTCGTTGGTCGAGAGGCACCCGGCCGCGTGCGGGCGGCGAGGTGCCTTCTTTCGAATCTACCTGCGAGCACCGACAGTGCTCGCCCGTGGGGGCCGTGGACAGCGCCTTCGGGCTGGTAGCCGCCCCTACCCGGTGGTCATCGGTTCCAACCCCTACGGGTCCCGTACCCACTCAGGAGGGTGTTTCCTCGTCGTCGTCCTCATCGGATTCGGTCAGGACGGGCGATCCGTGGTGGGACCAGAGTTTCCAGCCGTCGGCGGTGCGCCGGAACACGTTGGTGGCGACGACCAGCTGGCCCACGAGCGGGCCCAGCGCGTTGCCCTCCTCGGCGGGGCCGCCGCTGAGGATGTTCTCGGTGCAGGTGACCAGGGCGGTGTCCTCCGTCATCGCGATGTTGACGTCGGTGAGGAAGAACTGGATGTACTCGGTGTTCGCCATGATCAGGGCGTAACTGCGCAGTACGTCGCCGCGGCCCGTGAGTACCGGCCAGCCGGGGTGGACGCAGGAGACGGTGAGGTCCTCGCCCGGCAGCCACCGGCCGGCGAGCTCGTCGTGGTCGCCGCGTTCCAACGCCTCGTAGAAGGCGGTGTTGGCGGCCTCGACCTCCGCGATGTCGGCGGCGGCCCGTGCGTGTTCCTCGTTCACGCGGCGCCCTCGACCGCGCGGGCGACGCGGACCGCGTCGGCGGTGGCCCGTACCTCGTGGACCCGGACCGCCCAGGCTCCGGCCGACGCGGACAGCGCGGAGACGGCCGCGGTCGCCGCGTCGCGTTCGCGGGCGGGCGGCGGGGCCGATCCGGGCCCGGCCAGGACGTGCCCGAGGAAACGTTTGCGGGAGGCGGCCACCAGCAGCGGGCGGCCCAGCGTGTGCAGGCCGGCCAGGTGCGCGACGAGCGACAGGTCGTGGGCGGCGTCCTTCGCGAAGCCGAGGCCGGGGTCGATCACGACGCGCTCGGGGGCGACGCCGCCCGCGACCACCGCGTCCATCCGCTGCCGCAGCTCGTCGAGGACCTCGGCGACCACGTCCTCGTACACCGCGCGGCTGTTCATCGACTCGCTGAAGCCGCGCCAGTGCATCACGACGAACGGGACCTCGGCGGCGGCGACGGCCGGGATCATGTCCGGGTCGGCGAGGCCGCCGCTGACGTCGTTGACCAGGGCGGCCCCGGCGGCGACGGCCTGCTCGGCGACGCGGGCGCGCATGGTGTCCACGGAGACGGTGACGCCCTCGGAGGCCAGCCCCCGCACTACGGGCACGACCCGGCGCAGCTCCTCGGCCTCGTCCACCCGGCTGGCGCCGGGACGGGTCGACTCACCGCCCACGTCCACCAGGTCCGCGCCCTCGGACACCAGGTGCAGACCGTGCTTGACCGCGGCCGCGGTGTCGAACCAGCGGCCGCCGTCGGAGAAGGAGTCGGGCGTCACGTTGACGACGCCCATGACCGCGCAGCGGTCCCACTCCGGCAGTCCTCGGACCGTGCCCCGCGTGCGTGTCGTACTCATACGACCAGACTAGGACCTGCCATGGGCCCCGCGCGCCGCGCTCACGCCGCGCTCACCTTGTGCTCCGACGGCGTACGCGGCGTGTGGCCGCACGGGCGCGGACGGTGGGGGCGGAACGGGCGCGGCAGCGAGAGGTTCACGAAGCCCTCGGCCCGCATCGCCGCGATCCCGATGCGGGGCAGGTCGCGGCTGGTGCGGAAGACCACGAAGCGGGGCTCCCAGCGGGGCTTGAACTTGGCGTTGAACCTGTACAGCGACTCGATCTGGAACCAGCGGGAGAGGAAGACCAGCAGCCCCCGCCAGCAGCGCAGCACCGGTCCCGCGCCGAGCCGCTCGCCGCGGGCCAGCGCGGAGCGGAACATCGCGAAGTTCAGCGAGACCCGGGCGACGCCGAGCCTCTCGGCGGCCTGGAGGGAGGCGACGATCAGGAGCTCGTTCATGCCGGGGTCGGCCGAGCGGTCGCGGCGCATCAGCTCCAGGGACATGCCGTCCGGCCCCCAGGGGACGAAGTGGAGGACCGCCTTCAGGTCGCCGCCCGGGGAGTCCTCCGTACCGGAGCCGGTCAGGTGGGCCGTGGCGATCACGCAGTCGCCGTCGGCCGGGTCGCCGATCCGGCCCAGCGCCATGGAGAAGCCGCGTTCGGTGTCGGTGCCGCGCCACTCGGCGGCGGCGCGGCGGATCCGGTCCAGCTCGGTGTCGCCGATGTCACGTGCCCGCCGGACCCGGGTCTCGTAGCCGTTCCGTTCGATGCGCTTGACCATCTGGCGCACGTTCCGCATGGCCCGTCCGGCGAGGGAGAAATCCGCCACGTCCACCACCGCCTCGTCGCCCAGTTCCAGGGCGGTGAGGCCGGTCTCGCGGGTCCAGACCTGGCCGCCGGTCTCGCTGCAGCCCATCACGGCGGGGGTCCAGGAGTGCGCCTGCGCCTCGTCCATGAAGCGTTCGATCGCGCCCGGCCAGGCCTCCACGTCACCGATGGGGTCGCCGCCGGCCAGCATCACCCCGGAGACGACCCGGTAGCAGACGGCGGCCTTGCCGCTGGGGGAGAAGACCACGCCCTTGTCGCGGCGGAGCGCGAAGTGGCCGAGCGAGTCCCGGCCGCCGTGCCGCTCCAGGAGGGCCCGCAGCCGGCTCTCGTCGTCCTCGGTGAGGCGGGCGGCCGGGTGTTCGGGGCGGAAGGCGAGGTAGATGGTGGTGACGGCGGTGAGCAGGCCGAGCGCGCCCAGCGAGTAGGCCACGGTCCAGCCGGTGCGCCCGGCGTAGCCGACGGGCCCCTCGACGCCGAACAGGCCGTACAGCACGTGCTGGAGACGGTCGGCGATGGACGGGTCGCCTACGACCCGGCCGGGGTGGACGCTGACGATGATCAGCCCGAGCCCCAGCGAGCCGGCCCCGAGCAGTACGAAGTTGGCGAGCGCGCGCCAGCGGCTTCGAGGGTCAGGCAGCGCCCGGAACTGGTCCCGGTGGCGCACCAGCAGCCAGCAGAGCGCCAGCGACACGAGCACCCCGACGATCGAGTGGCGGTACGCGAACTGGGCCACGGCCCCCGCGGGCAGCAGAATCACCGCCGCGCGCCAGGCCCGCCGCTTGTGCCGTTTCAGCCCGTGGGCGAGCAGGAGCAGCAGCATGCCCGCGCTGAGCGAGAGCGCGGCGGCGAACGGGCCGAGCGCCCCGGGGAGCACCTCGGCGAGGGTGTGCATCCGGCTGTGCCGGAAGCGGGGGAAGACCCCGGCGGCGACGTCGATCAGCCCGACGACGGTGCAGGCGGTACCGACGAGCGCCGGTACGGATTCGGGGCGTGGTCCGCGGAGCAACCGGCGTACGCGCTGCGGAACCGAAACCGACTTATCCCCATCTAGCGTGACAGACATCGCTTCCCGTGGCTTCGCGAGAGATTCGTTGAGTCCGCCGACTGGAGCCCCACGGACGATGTGCGCCCTCTAGGACGTGGGCCGGGGAGCGCGGGTTCCCCCACATTCCGGAAATTTCCCGCATCCGGCTCGCGTAAGGAATCACGGAGAAAGCACGCTCATGGGTCTCACCAGCTCCGCCGTTCTGGCGGTCGTGGCGGCGGTCGCCGTCGCCCTGTTCGCCGCCACGGTCGGGCTCTGGCCGCGGCTGGCCCGGCCCGGGGCCGCGGCGGTGTCGGGCCGGGTCGGGCTGTTGCTGGCGACCCAGCTGACGCTGTTCGCGGCGGTGGGTCTCGCCGCCAACAACGCCTTCCTCTTCTACGGTTCCTGGGCCGACCTCTTCGGCCGGCAGCAGGAACTCGGTGTGGTCACCGATCATGCGGGGAACGGGTCCGGTTCGCGGCAGATGACGCGGATCGGCACCCAGCACCCGGACGTGCCGGGCGGCCGGGTGCCCTCGGTCGGCGGGCGGATCGACCAGGTGGTCGTCTCCGGGCGGACCTCGGGCATCGAGTCCCCGGCGTACGTCTATCTGCCGCCGGAGTACTTCCGGGCGGCGTACGCCGGGCGGACGTTCCCGGCGGCGGTGGTCCTCACCGGCTACCCGGGCACGGCGGAGAACCTGCTGAAGGGGCTGCGCTACCCGCAGACGGCGCATGACCGGGTGAAGGCGGGGAAGGCCCGGCCGATGATCCTGGTCATGCTGCGGCCGACCGTCGCGCCGCCCCGGGACACCGAGTGCGTGGACGTCCCCGGGGGCCCGCGGACCGAGACGTTCTTCGCGAAGGACCTCCCGGAGGCGATCTCGGGGACCTACCGGGTCGGGGAGAAGGCCCGCAACTGGGGCATCATCGGCAACTCGACCGGCGGCTACTGCGCGCTGAAGATCGGGCTGCACCACCCGGAACGGTACGCGGCGAGCGCTGGGCTCTCCGCGTACTACAAGGCGGCCGAGGACCCGACGACGGGCGACCTGTTCCACGGGAGGCAGGAGCTGCGCGACCGGGCCGACCTGATGTGGACCCTGGAGAACCGGCCGCCGTCCGGCGGTTCGTTCCTGGTGACGACGTCCCGGGAGGGCGAGGACAACCTCGGGAGCACGATGGAGTTCATCGAGAAGGTGAGGGCGCCCGCGAAGGTGTCCTCCATCGTGCTCGACAGCGGCGGGCACAACTTCACGACCTGGCGGCGGGAGATCCCGCCGGCCCTGGAGTGGCTGAGCGCCCGGCTCAGCGCGAACTGATGCGGGCGGACTTCAGGGGGACGGGATCGTCGCGACCGTCTCCACGGCGACCTCGGCGCGCGGTACGTCCTGGGCGTCCGCGTCGATGGAGCGGCGCAGGGCCTCGTGGAGCCGGGCGGGGGTCAGCACACCGAGGAAGCGCCCCTCGCTCTTCTTGTCGATGACGGCGATCCAGCCCGCGTCGTGCTGGAGCATGGTGGCGAAGGCCTGCTTGAGGGGCGCGCCGAGCGGAAGCCAGGCCTCCATCCGGCGGGCGTGTTCGCGGACGGTGCCCTTGGCGGTGGCCGGTGCGCCATCGGTGGCCGTGCCGGCCGTGGCGTCGGCGGTCGCGTCGGCGGGGATCCAGCCGTGGAGGTCGTTCCGGCCGTCCAGGACGACCGCCCAGCGCGCGCCCTGGGACCTGAGCCGTTCGGTGGCCGTGGCCAGCGGGTCGTCGAGATGGACGACCGGCGGCTGGTCGAGGTCGCTCTCCTCGATGGGCGTCACCGAGAGCCGCTTGAGCCCGCGGTCCGCGCCGACGAAGTCGGCCACGTACGGGGTCGCGGGGGCTCCGAGCACGGTGGCGGGGGAGTCGAACTGCTCGATGCGGCCCTGGCCGTAGACGGCGATCCGGTCGCCCAGGCGGACGGCCTCCTCGATGTCGTGCGTGACGAACAACACGGTCTTGCGCACCTGGGCCTGGAGTTTCAGGAATTCGTTCTGGAGCCGTTCGCGGACGACCGGATCGACCGCGCCGAAAGGCTCGTCCATCAGGAGGACGGGCGGATCGGCGGCCAATGCGCGGGCCACGCCCACGCGTTGGCGCTGGCCGCCGGAAAGTTGTTCCGGATAGCGGTCGCCATAAACGGAAGGGTCGAGTCCGACGAGGTCGAGGAGTTCGGCGGCGCGCTCGCGCCCCTTTCCGCGCTTCCAGCCCAGCAGATGGGGAACGGTCGCGGTGTTCTCCAGCACCGTCTTGTGCGGGAAGAGTCCCACCTGCTGGATCACATAGCCGATGCGGCGGCGCAGTTGGACGGGATCGATGGTGGATATGTCGTCCCCGTCGAGGAATATCCCGCCCTCGGTCGGTTCGATCAGCCGGTTCACCATCTTCATGGTGGTCGTCTTGCCGCAACCGGAAGGTCCGACGAGCGTGACCAGTTCACCCTCGGCGACCTCGAAGGAAAGGTCGTCGACGGCGGTGGTGCCGTCCGCGTAACGCTTGGTGACGTGCTCGAAACGGATCATGGTTCCCCATTGTGGAGGGCGTTCTGTGAAGGGCGTGTTGCCGGAATGCGACAGCCTCCGCGATTGTCAGTGGTCGAGGATAGGCTCGCCAGTCATCAGTTCGATCCGGGGCGATCCGGGGCGATCCGGGGGAGAACCCGGCGTGATCCCCGGGGGAACCCGGCGTGATCCCGGGCGAGATTCCGGACGACGGGAGAAAGCAGGAGGTGGGGGGCGGATGGCCGAGCAGAACTGCCTGGTGACGAACGACTGGATCTGCGGGGAGTATCTGCGCTCCCGCAGCCAGGAGTTGACCGACGCGACCGTGCAGCACATCGGGATCACGGTGGTCTCGGTGCTGATCGGGCTCGCGGTCGCCTTTCCGCTGGCGCTGCTCGCCCGCCGGGGCCGGCGCTTCGCCGGGCCGGTGCTCGGGCTGACGACCGTGCTCTACACCGTGCCCTCGCTGGCGATGTTCTCGCTGCTGCTGCCCCTGTTCGGGCTGTCGGCCGCGCTCGTCGTCACGGGCCTGGTGCTCTATTCGCTGACCATCCTCGTCCGCAACATCCTGGCCGGGCTCGAAGCGGTGCCCGAGGAGGCCCGGGACGCCGCCCGCGGCATGGGATACGGGCCGGGGCGGCTGCTGTGGGAGGTGGAGCTCCCGCTGGCGCTGCCCGCGGTGATGGCGGGGCTGCGGATAGCCACCGTGTCGACGGTCGCGCTGACCACGGTCGGCTCGCTCGTCGGCAAGGGTGGCCTCGGCAATCTCATCGAGGACGCGCTGCCCAGCTTCTTCAAGGCCCAGGTGCTCGCCGCCTCGGTCCTGTGCGTGCTGCTCGCGGTGGCGGCGGACCTGCTGCTGCTCGGCCTCCAGCGGCTCCTGACGCCCTGGACCCGGATATCCGGGGCTTCCGGGGCGCCCGGCCCGTCCGGGGTGGACAAGGCCAGGCGCACGGACCCGGACGGGCCGGGCGGACCGGCGGGCCTGCCCGCCCCGGCGAAGGTGGAGGCGGGCTGACCCGTGGGAGTCATCGGCGATGCCTGGACCTGGCTGACGACCGGGTCCAACTGGTCGGGCGACGGCGGCGCCGCGCACCGGCTCGGCGAGCATCTGTACGTGAGCGGGGTCGCCCTCGCGGTGGCCTGCGCGATAGCCCTGCCGCTCGCCCTGTATCTGGGGCACATCGGCAGGGGCGGTGCGCTCGCGGTGAACATCTCCAACGTGGGGCGGGCCGTCCCGGTCTTCGCGGTGCTCGCCCTGTTCATGGTCACGCCCCTGCGCAACTCGGGTTACTGGCCCACGATCATCGCGCTGGTGCTGTTCGCGGTGCCGCCGCTGCTGACCAACGCCTATGTCGGGATGCGGGAGGTGGACCGGGCCGTGGTGGAGGCCGCGCGCGGCATGGGGATGTCGGGCGGGCAGCTCTTCGTCCGGGTCGAGCTGCCGCTCGCCTACCCGATGATCATGACCGGGCTGCGGTCCGCCGCCGTCCAGGTCGTGGCCACCGCCTCGATCGCGGCGATGGTCGGCCTCGGCGGTCTCGGCCGGATCATCACCGCCGGGTTCAACACCTACGACACGGCCCAGGTCTTCGCGGGCGCGATCCTGGTCGCGGGACTCGCCCTGCTGGTGGAAGGGGTGCTCGTGGGCCTGGACCGGCTGCTGTCACCGCTGCGCCGCCGCCGGCCCGCGTGACGGGCCCGACGCCCCTCCCCAACTTCCCTTTGGTCACCTTTTTTCGGTTCGGACGGAGAACAGACATGAGCAGAACCTCGCGGATAGCCGGAGCGGTCATCGGCATGGTGGCGCTGGCGGGGTCGCTGGCGGCCTGCGGCGGCGACAGCCTGGAGCAGGAGAAGGGCTCCGGCTCCTCGGGCGGCGACGGCAAGAAGGGCTCCCTCGTCGTCGGCTCGGCCTCCTTCACCGAGTCCAAGGTGCTCGCCGAGCTGTACGCGCAGATCCTCGGCGACGCCGGGTACGACACCTCGGTCACCACGGTGAAGAACCGCGAGCTGTACGAGCCCTCGCTGGAGAAGGGGGAGATCGACGTCGTCCCCGAATACGCCGCGACGATCACCGAATTCCTCAACGCCAAGGTGAACGGGGCGGAGAAGGCCCAGGGCGCCCCCCTCGCCTCCCCGGACGCCGACGCCACGGTCGCCGAGCTGGAGAAGCTCGCGGGCCCGCTGGGCCTCAAGGTGCTCCCGGCCGGGAAGGCCGTCGACCAGAACGCTTTCGCGGTCTCGAAGGAATTCGCCGAGAAGAACAAGCTCACGACCCTTTCCGATCTTGGAAAGTCGAAGCTCAAGGTGAAGATCGCGGCGGGCGACGAGTGCGAGGTGCGGCCGTTCTGCGCGCCCGGTCTGAAGAAGACGTACGGCATCGACGTCACCGGAATCGACCCCAAGGGCGTCGGAACCCCGCAGTCCAAGCAGGCCGTCCGCGACGGCAAGGTCGAGCTGGTCCTGACGACCACGACGGACGCCGTGCTGGACGGGCTGGTCTTCCTGGAGGACGACAAGAAGCTGCAGAACGCCGACAACGTCCTGCCGGTCCTCAATGCCGAGGACGCGGGCGCCCCGGAGATCGCCGACGCGCTCGGAAAGCTCACCGACGCGCTCACCACGGAGGATCTCGCGGAGCTGAACCGCAAGGTCGACGCCGAGCGCGCGAAGCCGGCCGACGTGGCCAAGGAGTATCTGGAGTCGAAGGGGCTGATCAAGAAGTAGGGCTCGGGCTACGGGTCATTTCGGGGGCCGCGAGGTAACCGGCGGGGAACAGATTGCCGAGCGGCCCCCAAGTGGCGCGTACACACGGTAAATTTCAGGCCATGCCACGTGGACGCCACCGCCATTCCCCACCCCTCCACAGAATCCTGCCCCCCTCCGTGGTGGCGGGAGTGCCGGTCGTCGGTGCCGCCGGCGCCTGGCTCCTGGCCGAACCCCTGGTCCTGCGCGGCCTGGTGGCCGCCGTGGCGGCCGCCGCCGTCACCGGCGCGTATCTGATGCGCAGCTGGGACCGGGCGGCGGGGCTGCGGGTCGCCGAGCTGACCCGGGCCCGCGCCAGTGACGAATGGCGGGCCGAGGAGCGGATAGCCGAGCTGGAGCAGGATCTGGAGGAGTCGCGCGAGCTGCGCGGCCGTCTGGAGACCAAGCTCCGCCGCAAGCGCGTAGAGCTCGCGGGGCTGCGCGGGGAGCACGCCGGGCTGCTGCGCCGCTACGCCAACGCCGAGACCGAGCGGGCCAGCGCGCTGGAGGGCCGCAGGCAGCTCGCCATCGAGGCCGCCGCCCCCAAGGAGCTGCTGCCCGCGCGGTCCACGCCGACCCCCGAGTCGTACCGGCGCGCGGACGAGGCCCTGATGAACCTCACACGCAACGCGGCGCTCCAGGAGACCCGCCGGACGGTGGAGGCGGCCCGGCGGCGACAGCCGGCCGTCGACGACCGGCACCAGGACACGGAGGGGGAGGGCCCGCGGGGGAAGCACGCGGCGGCCCCCGGGGCGGGCGAGCACCGGGACCACCAGCACCGCCGCCCCTCCACCCCCCTGCCCGCCCCGGCGCTCCCGGGCGGGAAGGCCCCGGCCTCCATCGCGCCGGTGCCCGTGCCGCGCGCGATCCCGGGCGCCTCGGCCGTCGTCCCGTACGCCGCGCGCCGCGACCTGGCACCCCAGGGCAACTTCGACTTCTTCGGCGCCCAGCACGCCCAGAGCGCCGAGAAGGCGAACGCCGTGATCGAGTCCGTGCAGAACGAGGACCTCGCGGACGTCGTCGGCGAGGAGGCGCTCGCCGCCCACCGCACGGGAGCCGTCGACAACCGGGCCGTGGGCAAGGTCATCGACCTCACCGCGCACGACGAGACCGAGCAGATCGAGGTGGCGGAGCTGCGCGGCGCGGTCTGAGAACCCCTACTTGTCGATGTCGCCGACGACGAAGAACAGCGAGCCCAGGATCGCCACCATGTCGGCGACCAGGGTGCCCGGCAGCAGCTCGGTGAGCGCCTGGATGTTGTTGAACGAGGCGGAGCGCAGCTTCAGCCGGTAGGGCGTCTTCTCGCCCTTGGACACCAGGTAGTAGCCGTTGACGCCGAGCGGGTTCTCCGTCCAGGCGTAGGTGTGGCCTTCCGGCGCCTTGAGCACCTTGGGCAGCCGCTGGTTGATCGGCCCCGGCGCCAGGTGGGCCATCCGGTCCAGGCAGGCGTCCGCCAGGTCCAGGGAGTTGAGCGTCTGCTCCAGCAGGCACTCGAAGCGGGCCAGGCAGTCGCCCTCGGTCCGGGTGACGACCTTCAGGGTGTCCTGGAGCGCCCCGTACGCGAGGTACGGCTCGTCGCGCCGCAGGTCGAAGTCGACGCCCGAGGCGCGGGCGATCGGCCCCGACACCCCGTACGCGTGCACCGCCGCGGCGGACAGCACGCCCACGTCGCGCGTACGGCCCCGGAAGATCTCGTTGCCGAGGACGAGGTTCTCGTACACGTCCATGCGGGAGCGGACGGAGGCGACGGCGTCGCGGACCCGGCCGGCCCAGCCCGCCGGGACGTCCTCCTTGAGTCCGCCGACCCGGTTGAACATGTAGTGCATCCGCCCGCCGGAGACCTCCTCCATCACCGCCTGGAGCTCCTCGCGCTCCCGGAAGGCGTGGAAGACCGGGGTGATGCCGCCGAGTTCGAGGGGGTAGGAGCCGAGGAACATCAGGTGGTTGAGGACCCGGTTCAGCTCGGCGAGCAGCGTCCGCGTCCACACGGCGCGCTCGGGGACCTCCATGCCGAGCATCCGCTCGACGGCCATCACCACGCCCAGCTCGTTCGAGAACGCGGAGAGCCAGTCGTGGCGGTTGGCGAGCATGATGATCTGCCGGTAGTCGCGCGCCTCGAAGAGCTTCTCCGCACCCCGGTGCATATAGCCGATGACCGGCTCCGCGTGCTGTACGCGCTCGCCGTCCAGCACGATCCGCAGCCGGAGGACCCCGTGCGTCGAGGGGTGCTGGGGACCGATGTTCAGCACCATGTCGGTGCTCTCCGCCGCTCCGCCGATGCCGATCGTCGTCTCCGTCATGCGGGACAGTATTCCCTGACGCCGGCCCGCCACGGGGTCACCCGCGATCAGGCAGCACCGGCCGCACCGGTCCCACCCGGTGCAGCAGCCAGCCGAAGTCGCCGAGGCCGCCGCGGGCCGTCAGCTCCGCCGCCTCGCCCGCGGCCGACAGAGCGGTGACGTAGCCCGCGGGATCGGTCGCGGCCAGGCTCAGCGGCGGCCGGCCCCCGTCGACGCCCAGCCGGTGCAGCGCCGCCCGCTGGTCGGTCAGCTCCGCGCTCGCGTACGGCACCGCCGCCGCGCAGGCGTCCAGCGCCACGTGCGCGGTCAGGTCGCGGGAGCCGTCCGGCACCGGGCGCACCTCGCGCCCGCCCCGGAAGCCGGTCAGCGTTCCGAAGGGCGGCCGGGCGCCCCGTACATGCGCGTAGTCCACCGCCACCGCGAGGCCGGCGGTGAGGGAGCCGACCGCCCGCGCCCAGGCCGCGTCCCGGGTCCGGCCGATCTCGGCCCGCTCGCCCGGCGCGGTCAGCGGCCACCAGCGCTCCAGCCATGCCGCGTCCGCTCCGCTCACCTCCTCGCCGAGGCGCTCCGCGCCGTCCGAGGTCCGCACCTGGACGTACCGGGGGACGCCGTCCGCGTCCGCCTCCGCCACCTCGGCCGGAACGTTGTCCAGCCACTCGTTGGCGAACAGCAGCCCGGTGACCCCCGCGGGCGGCTCCGCGCACCACTCGATCCGGGGGTCCAGGCCCGGGGGCCGGTCCGCGACCTCGACGGCGTACGCGGTCACGTCCGGCCCGCCGGACAGCCGGGCCAGGGCGGCCAGCACTCCGGTCAGCAGCTCGCCGCGCCCCGCCCCGACGTCGACCAGCGCGACCGTGCCGGTGCCCAGCTCCCGCGCCGTTCCGGTCAGCAGCCGGGCCACCGCCGCCGCGAAAAGGGGCGAGGCGTGGACCGATGTACGGAAGTGGCCCGCCGGCCCCTCCGGGCTCCGCAGCCGGCTGCGATAAAAGCCCTCGTATCCGTACAGAGCGGCCTGAGCCGCCTCCCGCCACCCACGCCACTCGTCCGTCACATGGCCAAGTCTCCACCTTGGG
This sequence comes from Streptomyces sp. NPDC026589, assembly GCF_040638385.1. Lineage (NCBI taxonomy): Bacteria > Bacillati > Actinomycetota > Actinomycetes > Kitasatosporales > Streptomycetaceae > Streptomyces > Streptomyces sp. NPDC026589. Next base: position 46,236 of record NZ_JBEZYG010000027.1, on the reverse strand, counting down.
GAGTACGGTCCCAGGACCCGGATCGACCCTCCGGTTGACCCGGGCACCGATCAGCTGTCCCTACGCTGGGTTACGTGCAGCGCCTCTACGATTTCATCCGCAGACACCCGACGGGCGTCGACGTCTTCTGGGCCGTCTTCCTCCTCGGGCTCTCCGGCATGTCGATGGTGTCGGGCATGTACGACACCGGGCGTGAGGAGATCGTCGCCATTCCCGTGATGCTGGGGCTCTCCACGGTGGTGGCGCTGCGCCGCAGGGCCCCGGAGAAGATGCTGCTGCTCGCCATCCTGGTGGGCGTCGTGCAGCTGGTGTTCGACGTCCGGCCCGGTATCGGGGACTTCGCGATGCTGGTGATCACCTACACCGTCGCCACGGTCGGCGAGCGCTGGGCGTCCCGGCTCGCCCTGGTGTGCAGCCTGAGCGCGGCGGCCCTGTCGCAGCTGCGGTGGGAGGCCGAGCCCGGGGGTTCCTGGGCCCAGGTGGTCTTCGTGACGATCATCATGACCGTTCCGTTCGTGCTGGCCTGGGTGCTCGGGGACTCGCTGCGGACCCGGCGCGCCTACTTCGACCAGCTGGAGGAGCGTGCCGCCCGCCTGGAGCGGGAACGGGAGGCGCAGTCCAAGGTCGCGGTCGCCGCCGAGCGGGCCCGGATCGCCCGCGAACTGCACGACGTCGTCGCGCACAACGTCTCCGTGATGGTCGTCCAGGCCGACGGCGCCGCCTATGTCATGGACGCCGCCCCCGACCAGGCCAAGCAGGCCCTGGAGACCATCTCCAGTACCGGCCGCCAGGCACTCGCGGAGATGCGGCGGCTGCTCGGGGTGCTGCGGACCGGTGACGCCCCGGAGAGCGGGGAGTACGTCCCCCAGCCCGATGTGGAGCAGATCGAGGACCTGGTCGCGCAGGTGCGGCAGACCGGCCTGGTGGTCGACTTCAAGGTGGAGGGCACCCCGCGCCCGCTGCCCAGCGGCGTGGAGCTGACCGCGTACCGGGTCGTCCAGGAGGCCCTGACGAACACCCGCAAGCACGGCGGACCCGACGCCGGGGCCAGCGTCCGGCTGGTCTACTTCGACGACGGCCTCGGGCTGCTGATCGAGGACGACGGCCGGGGCGCGGCGCACGAACTGTACGAGGACGGCGGCGCGGACGGCGCCGGGCACGGGATGATCGGGATGCGGGAGCGGATCGGCATGGTCGGCGGCACTCTGGACGCGGGGCCCCGCCCCGGCGGCGGATTCCGGATCAGTGCCCTGCTGCCGCTCAAGCCCCCGGGCTGATCCGCCGCCCGGTCGTCGACCCGCCTTTCACGACCACGGCGACCACGGCCGCCACAACGAACACCACGGCCGCCACGGCCGCCACAACGAACACCACGACCGACCCCAGGACACGACGACCGACCCCAGGACAGGACACGATCCCCATGACCACGGCCATCCGCGTGATGCTCGTCGACGACCAGGTGCTGCTGCGGACCGGTTTCCGGATGGTGCTCGCGGCCCAGCCCGACATGGAGGTCGTGGCCGAGGCCGGGGACGGTGCGGAGGCGATCGAGGTCCTGCGGTCCACCGCCGTCGACGTGGTGCTGATGGACGTCCGCATGCCCCGGCTGGACGGCGTCGAGGCGACCCGCCGTATCTGTGCGCAGCAGGACCCGCCGAAGGTGCTCATCCTGACCACCTTCGACCTCGACGAGTACGCCTTCTCCGGGCTGAAGGCGGGGGCCAGCGGCTTCATGCTCAAGGACGTGCCGCCGGCCGAGCTGCTCGCCGCGATCCGTTCGGTGCACAGTGGCGACGCGGTCGTCGCCCCGTCCACCACCCGCCGGCTGCTCGACCGCTTCTCGCCGATGCTGCCCAGCGGCGACAAGGAGCCGAAGAACAAGCACGTCAGCAAGCTCACCGAGCGCGAACGGGAAGTCATGCTCCTGGTCGCCCAGGGCCTGTCGAACGGGGAGATCGCGGCCCGGCTGGTGCTCTCCGAAGCCACGGTCAAGACGCACGTCGGCCGGATCCTCACCAAGCTGAACCTCCGCGACCGGGTCCAGGTCGTCGTCCTCGCCTACGAGACCGGTCTGGTCCGGGCAGGCGGCGGCGCGGGCTGAGGAGCCTCGGTGCGGGACGGCCCTTCAGGAAGGTGCGGGACGGCCCTTCAGGAAGCTGACGGGCTCAGCGCAGCACGCCCTCCAGGAAGTCGCTGCCGAGCCGGGCGACGACCGTCAGGTCCAGCTGGTGCAGGACGTAGCGGCCGCGGCGGCGCGTCGTGACCAGGCCGGCCTTCTTGAGCATGGAGAGATGGCGGGAGACCTCGGGGGAGGTGATGCCGTTGGAGTCGGCCAGCTCGCCGGTGGTGTACGGGGAGCGGGCCAGGTTGCGGCAGAGCCGCATCCGCATCGGGTGGGCCAGTGCCTCCAGACGCAGCTGGAGCAGTTCCACGGAGGCGGGCGCCGGCAGGTCGGGCAGGTGGACCGGGTAGTGGATCACCGGCCGCCAGCCCGGGGCGTGCAGCACCATCAGATGCGGCCAGCCGAAGCTGGTCGGGATGAGCGTCAGGCCCCGGCCGACGCCCGGGTCGACGGCGGTGGTCCGGCCCTCGGACAGCTTGTCGACGTTGATCCGGCCCGCGCCCTCGTCCAACGTCACGGCGGACGACACCGCCCCGACCGCGTCGGCCAGCCCCTTGCGCCGCAGCAGCTCCGTCTTGTGCCGGGCGTCGGCGACCAGCTGGACGGAGACCCGGCGCCAGGTGTCGGCGAAGAACGCCTGGTCGCAGTCCTCGAAGAGCCGCCGGACCCAGCCGCGTACGGAGGCGGGGTCGGCCAGCAGCCGCCGGGTGAAGTCCATCTGCTGCGGGCCGCGCGCCGCCGCCAGGTCCAGGGCGCGGCCCCGCATCCCCGCGTCGTTCAGCGGTGAGGGCGACCCGGCCCCGTAATGGCTGGCGCAGGTGAACTCCAGGGCCGCGGCGACGAACCGTTCGTCGTCCAGCTTGTCCAGCAGGTCCAGGTCCTCGGCGAGCGTCGCCCCGGTCCTGCCGTCGCCGCCCCGGATCCCGGCGAACGCCATGAACACGTCGGAGAAGGTGTTCCGCCAGAGGAACTCCGCCTCCACCAGCCGGTCCGCGAGGTCGGGCTCCAGGGCCGTCGCGGTCGCGGTGGCCCAGCCGTGCAGCCCCGGATGGTGTCCGGGCTCGGCGAGCGCGTGCAGGGCGAGGCCCAGTTCGGCCAGGGGAGAGGTCGCGAAAACGACGCGGTCGGCGGGCAGGCCCGCGATGTCTATGTGCACGCTCACCTCTCCATAGTGGGGGTACGCGGGCGGGCCGTCGTGCCATTTGACGGGGGCCGTCAATCCATGCGCGCTGCCGCCGTGACCCGCACAGGCTGGGCCGCATGAACGCCACCCAGCAGCACCTGCTCGACCTCCACCGCACGGCCCGGCTGTCGCAGCCCGCACCCCCGCCCCCGGGCCGCCACGACCGCTCGGTCCTGCGCGACCTGTACCGCAGCCTCCGCAGACCCGGCACTTCCAGCGGGCCCGGCACACCCAGCCCGTCCGGCGTTTGAGGACGGAACCCTGACGCCGGGGCCCGGCCACGCGACAAGGCCCCGAGGCCGGGCAGCCCCCGCCCTACCCGACGTACCCCACGAACCCCGCCACCGCGTCCCGCACATCCTCGGCCGACCACTCAAGACCCGCCCCCGCCACCGTCACCTCGGTGCACGAGACCCCGGGCGGGAGTGGCAGCCCCGCCCCGCCCGCCCCGGCGAACCAGCGCCGGAACAGCGTCACGCCCGTCTCCTCGGCCTGCCGCACCGACGCCTCGTCCAGCACGTCGGCCCCGTACGGCAGCCAGACCTGGAACTGATGCGTGTGCGGCGGCTCCGGACGCACCCGGAACCACGGCACCCCCGACGCCGCCAACCCCTCCGCCAGCGCCCCGGCCACCACCTTCGCGTGGGCCACGTACGCCGGGAGGCGAGGCAGCTCCCGCTCCAGGCCCAGCAGCGCGGACAGCGCCGCCGGGTACTGCTGGAAGAGCAGCCCCCCGTACCGGTGGCGCCACACCCGGGCCTCCTCCACCAGCGTGGAGGGGCCCGCCAGCACCGCGCCCGACAGCCCGTCCAGGGACTTGTAGAACGACACGTACACGCTGTCCGCGAGGGCGGCGATCTCCGACAGCTCCCGCCCGAAGTGCGGCGCGCACTCCCACAGCCGCGCCCCGTCGAAGTGGACCACCGCGTCCCGCTCCCGGGCCGCCGCCACCACCGCCGTCAGCTCCTCCCAGGACGGCAGCACGAACCCGGCGTCCCGCAGCGGAAGCTCCAGCATCAGCGTCCCGAACGGCTCCGGGTGCTCCCGGACCTCCTCGGCGCTCGGCAGCCTCGGCTCGGACGTCGGATGCACCGTGCGCAGCCCGCTCACCGCGCCCAGCGCCCCGCCCTCGTGCAGCTCCGGGTGGGACAGGGGGTGCAGCGCCACCGTCGCGTCGCCCGTACGTCCCGCCCAGCACCGCAGCGCGATCTGCTGGGCCATCGTCCCGGTCGGGAAGAACGCCGCCGACTCCATCCCCAGCAGCCCGGCGACCCGCCGCTCCAGATCGGCGACGACCCCGCCCCCGTACACGTCGCTCCAGTCCTCCAGGTCGTGTACGGAAGAGGCGTCGGCGGCCAGCGCCGCCAGCCGCTCGCCCAGCGTGCCGTCCGCGCCCACCCGGGCCAGCGTCCGCCGCGACGCCCGCCACGCGGTCAGCCTGCGCCGCCGCCGCTCCTGCTCATCCATGGTCACCATGGGAAGATCATCACCCGTGCCTCCCACCGCGCGCCCGCCGATTTCCGCCCGGCGTCCCGGCAGGTCCGGAGCCCCGCCGGAGCCCCGCCGGAGCGCGCCGGAGCCCGCCGGGGTCGGACAGGGGCGGACAGGAGGCGGGCAGGGCTGGGCGGTGGTCGGGCCGGGAAAGTTATCCACAGGCTGTGGGCGGCTGGAGGGCTCCGCCGAAACGGCTGGCGTAGCATGCAGAGAAATCGTCCGGTACCCCCCGCGGACTGGAACGGAAGGCCATCGCCGCGTGAACGCACCAGTTTCGAAGGAACCCCTCGACGCGAGGGACCGCCCCGCCCGACTCACGGTCGGCGTCGTCGGTGCGGGCCGGGTCGGACCCGCCCTCGCCGCGTCGCTCCGGCTCGCCGGGCACCGCCCGGTCGCCGTGTCCGGCGTCTCCGACACCTCCCGGCGCCGCGCCGCCGAGCTGCTCCCCGACGTGCCCCTGGTGGAGCCCGCCGAGGTGCTGGCCCGCGCCGAGCTCGTGCTGCTGACCGTCCCCGACGACGTGCTGCCCACGCTGGTCGAGGGCCTCGCCGAGACCGGCGCCGTACGGCCGGGCCAGCTGCTCGTCCACACCTCCGGGCGGTACGGGGCGAAGGTGCTGGACCCGGCGAGGCGTGCCGGGGCCCTGCCGCTCGCGCTGCACCCCGCGATGACGTTCACCGGCACCGCCGTCGACGTTCAGCGGCTAGCGGGCTGCTCGTTCGGCGTCACCGCCCCCGAGGAGCTGCGGCTCGCCGCCGAGGCCCTGGTCATCGAGATGGGCGGCGAGCCGGAGTGGATCGCCGAGGAGTCCCGCCCGCTCTACCACACGGCCCTCGCCCTCGGCGCGAACCACCTGGTCACCCTGGTCGCCCAGTCGATGGAGCTGCTGGCCAAGGCCGGGGTCGCCGCCCCGGACCGGATGCTCGGCCCGCTGCTCGGCGCGGCCCTGGACAACGCCCTGCGCTCCGGCGACGCCGCGCTGACCGGCCCGGTCGCCCGGGGTGACGCGGGGACGGTCGCCGCCCACATCGGCGAGCTGCGCGAGCACGCCCCGCAGGCGGTGGCCGGATACCTCGCGATGGCCCGCGCCACGGCCGACCGGGCGCTCGCCCACGGTCTGCTCAAGGCCGAGCTGGCCGAGGACCTCCTCGTCGTCCTGGCCGACCAGGAACGCCGCCCCGGTGGCCCCGGGCCGGGAGAGACCCGATGACGCCGATCACCAGCGGGACGATCACCGGCTGTGCGGGACCGGCCCCCGCGCCCATCACCGGCCGCACCGGACCCGGGGAGCCCCGATGACGCGCACGGTCCGGCCCGCCCTCCTGCGCACCGCCGCCGAGCTGGACGCGCTGTCCCGCCCCGCCGGGGCCGAGCGTGCCGTCGTCATGACGATGGGCGCGCTCCACGACGGCCACGCCTCCCTGATCCGCGCAGCACGCGAAGCCGCAGGTGCGGGCGGCCAGGTCGTGGTCACCGTCTTCGTGAACCCGCTCCAGTTCGGCGAGGCCGCCGACCTGGACCGCTATCCGCGCACCCTGGACGCCGACCTGGAGACCGCCGCGGCGGCGGGGGCCGACGCGGTCTTCGCCCCCGGTGTGGACGAGGTCTATCCGGGCGGCGAACCCCAGGTCCGGATCACCGCCGGCCCCATGGGCGAGCGCCTCGAAGGCGCGGCCCGCCCCGGGCACTTCGACGGCATGCTCACCGTCGTCGCCAAACTCCTCCACCTCACCCGGCCCGACGAGGCGTTCTACGGGCAGAAGGACGCCCAGCAGCTCGCTCTGATCCGCCGCATGGTCCGCGACCTGAACTTCGGCGTCCGGATCACCGGCGTGCCCACCGTCCGGGACGCGGACGGCCTCGCGCTCTCCAGCCGCAACCGCTTCCTGACCGCCGCGGAGCGGCACACCGCGCTCGCCCTGTCCCGTGCCCTGTTCGCGGCCCGCGACCGGCTCGCCGCCCAGCAGGCCCTGCACGAGCGGGCCCGGGCCACCGCGCCCGGCGGCGACCGGGCCGCCGGGCTCAACAGGCTCGGCGAGGCCCGCGCCGCCGCCGACGCCCAGGCCGTGGCGCTGGCCCGGCCCAACGGGGCGCCCGCCGCCGTCCGGGCCACCGCGCGGACGATCCTGGAGGCCGCCGCCGCCCGGGACAGGGCGCCGCTCGCCCTCGACTACCTGGCCCTGGTGGACCCGGCGGACTTCACCGAGATCCCGGACGACCGCGAGAGCGGGGAGGCGATCCTCGCCGTCGCGGCCCGGGTCGGGGACACCCGCCTCATCGACAACATCCCCCTCACCTTCGGAGCCCTGACGTGACCGGAATACGGCTGACCGCCCCCGCCCCCGGCTGGGCCATCGACGCGGACGTCGTCGTGGTCGGCTCCGGCGTCGCCGGGCTCACCACGGCGCTGCGCTGCGCCGCCGCCGGCCTGGACACCGTCGTCGTCACCAAGGCCCGCCTCGACGACGGCTCGACCCGCTGGGCCCAGGGCGGCATCGCCGCGGCGCTCGGCGAGGGCGACACCCCCGAGCAGCATCTCGACGACACCCTGGTCGCGGGCGCGGGTCTCTGCGACGAGGAGGCCGTGCGCACCCTGGTCACCGAGGGCCCCGACGCCGTACGCCGGCTGATCACCACCGGCGCGCACTTCGACACCACCGACAGCGGCGACATCGCACTGACCCGCGAGGGCGGCCACCACCGCCGCCGCATCGCCCACGCGGGCGGCGACGCGACCGGTGCGGAGATCTCCCGCGCCCTGGTCGGCGCGGTCCGCGAGGCCGCCCTGCACACCATCGAGAACGCCCTGGTCCTGGACCTGCTCACGGACGCCGAAGGCCGTACGGCGGGCGTCTCGCTGCACGTCATGGGCGAGGGCCAGCACGACGGCGTCGGCGCGGTCCGGGCACCCTCGGTCGTCCTGGCCACCGGCGGCATGGGCCAGGTCTTCTCCGCCACCACGAACCCCCCCGTCTCCACCGGCGACGGGGTGGCGCTCGCGCTGCGGGCCGGGGCGGAGGTCTCCGACCTGGAGTTCGTCCAGTTCCACCCGACCGTCCTGTTCCTCGGCGCCGACTCCGAGGGCCAGCAGCCGCTGGTCTCCGAAGCCGTACGCGGCGAGGGCGCGCACCTCGTCGACGGCGACGGCGTCCGCTTCATGCTCGGACAGCACGAGCTGGCCGAGCTGGCCCCCCGCGACATCGTCGCCAAGGCCATCACCCGCCGCATGTACGAGCACGGCGCCGAGCACATGTATCTCGACGCCCGGCACTTCGGGGCGCGGATGTGGGAGCAGCGCTTCCCCACCATCCTGGCCGCCTGCCGGTCCCACGGCATCGACCCGGTGACCGAGCCGGTCCCGGTCGCCCCGGCCGCGCACTACGCCTCCGGCGGCGTCCGCACCGACCTGCGGGGCCGCACCACCGTCCCCGGCCTGTACGCCTGCGGCGAGGTCGCCTGCACCGGTGTGCACGGGGCCAACCGCCTCGCGTCCAACTCCCTCCTGGAGGGCCTGGTCTTCGCCGAGCGCATCGCCGCCGACATCGCCGGGGCCCGCCCGCCCCGCACCGAACCGGCCGCGAGCCCGGACGCCGGCGCCCCCGTCCCGCTGCTGGCCCCCGAGGCCCGTACGGCGATCCAGCGCGCCATGACCCGGGGCGCCGGTGTCCTGCGCTCCGCCGACAGCCTGGCCGCCGCCGCCGAGGAGCTGGAGGCCCTGCACCGCGACGCCGCCGCCGACGCGGAGGGGCCGAGGGACGCCAAGGCGGTCGTCCCCGGGGTCGACGCCTGGGAGGTCACCAACCTGCTCCTGGTCTCCCGGGTTCTGGTCGCCGCCGCCCGGGACCGCGAGGAGACCCGCGGCTGCCACTGGCGCGAGGACCGGCCCGACCGCGACGACGCCCACGGCCGCAGCCACCTGGTCGTCCGCATCGCGCCGGACCGCACCCCGGTCGTGCACCGCACGGAGACCGCCGCGTTCCCGCCCGTACGCCCGTCGGATTGAGCAGACTGCTGGAAGCAGCCGCACCGCCGGACACCACAGGGCGGTATCGGCGGCCCACGAGAATTACCCGCCCTACCCGCACCGCCCGCCACGTCCCCGAGGAGCCGTCACCGTGAGCACGCCCGAAGAGAATCCGCGCCCCACACCCGTGGACGTACCGCTGATCAGCGTCGGCGCGCCCGCATCCTCCGTACCGGCGGAAGGCGGCTGCGGCGACGGCTGCGGCTGCGGTGGTGACGACGGATTCGACCCCGAAGCCCTGGAGTGCGGCCTGGACCCCGCGCTCGCCCTGCTGCTGGCCCGGGCGGGGCTCGACCCCGTCCAGGTCGAGGACGTCGCCCATGTGGCGATCGAGGAGGACCTCGACGGCGGGGTGGACGTCACGACCGTGGCGACCGTCCCGGAGGACGCCGTGATCACCGGCGACTTCACCGCCCGCGTGGCGGGCGTGGTCGCCGGGCTCCGGGTCGCCGAGGCGGTCCTGTCGATCGTCTGCACCGAGGAGTTCGAGGTCGAGCGGCACGTCGAGGACGGCGACCGGATCGCCCCCGGCGAGAAGCTGCTGACCGTCACCACCCGCACCCGGGACCTGCTGACCGGCGAGCGCAGCGCGCTGAACCTGCTCTGCCGCCTCTCCGGCATCGCGACCGCCACCCGCGCCTGGGCGGACGTGCTGGAGGGCAGCAAGGCCAAGGTCCGCGACACCCGCAAGACGACGGCGGGCCTGCGCGCGCTGGAGAAGTACGCGGTGCGCTGCGGCGGCGGCGTCAACCACCGGATGTCGCTCTCCGACGCGGCCCTGGTCAAGGACAACCACGTGATCGCCGCGGGCGGCGTCGCCGAGGCCTTCAAGCGGGTCCGCGCCGAGTTCCCCGAGCTGCCCATCGAGGTCGAGGTCGACACGATGGACCAGGTCCGCGAGGTGCTGGACGCGGGCGTCGACCTGATCCTGCTGGACAACTTCACCCCGGCCGAGACCGCCGAGGCCGTCGCCCTGGTCGCCGGCCGGGCGGTCCTGGAGTCCTCCGGCCGCCTGACCCTCGACTCGGCCCGCGCCTACGCCGACGCGGGCGTCGACTACCTCGCGGTCGGGGCGCTCACCCACTCCTCGCCGATCCTCGACATCGGCCTGGACTTCCGCGACGCCGACGCCGACGCCGACGCCGACGCCGACGCCTCCGCCAGCGACGGGGCCGACGCCTGATGCTGCTCACCATCGACGTCGGCAACACGCACACGGTCCTCGGCCTCTTCGACGGCGAGGAGATCGTCGAGCACTGGCGGATCTCCACGGACGCCCGCCGCACCGCCGACGAGCTGGCCGTCCTGCTCCAGGGCCTGATGGGCATGCACCCGCTGCTCGGCATGGAGCTGGGCGACGGCATCGAGGGCATCGCGATCTGCGCCACCGTCCCCTCGGTCCTGCACGAACTGCGCGAGGTCACCCGCCGCTACTACGGCGACGTGCCCGCGGTCCTGGTGGAGCCCGGCGTCAAGACGGGCGTGCCGATCCTGATGGACAACCCCAAGGAGGTCGGCGCGGACCGCATCGTCAACGCGGTCGCCGCCGTCGAGCTGTACGGGGGCCCGGCGATCGTCGTCGACTTCGGCACCGCCACCACCTTCGACGCGGTCTCCCCGCGCGGCGAGTACACCGGCGGGGTGATCGCCCCCGGCATCGAGATCTCGGTCGAGGCGCTCGGCGTCAAGGGCGCCCAGCTCCGCAAGATCGAGCTGGCCCGGCCGCGCAGCGTGATCGGCAAGAACACCGTCGAGGCCATGCAGTCCGGCATCGTCTACGGCTTCGCGGGCCAGGTCGACGGGGTGGTGGCCCGGATGAAGAAGGAGCTGGCGGCCGACCCGGACGACGTCACCGTCATCGCGACGGGCGGCCTTGCTCCGATGGTGTTGGGGGAGTCCTCGGTCATCGACGAGCACGAGCCGTGGCTGACGCTCATCGGACTGCGCCTGGTGTACGAACGGAACGTCTCCCGGTCGTAGGGGGCGTTCCGCCGGAACCGGGCGGTACCTGCGGCGACGACCGGGGACGGGGGCCGGGACACCGCCGGGGTACGCCGCGCCACCGACGACCAGTTAAACGGATTTTGTCCATTTAGCACGTATTGTCGCGTTATGCCCACGCCCTACGGTTCACGAGGCGGCATGGCGTTCAGCGCGGACGAGCTGCGGGTGCTCCGACGTGCCCTTGCCATCGCCCTCCACCCCATGCCCCTGTCCGACGAGGATGTCCAGGACTGCCTGCGGCTCGCCGGCTCCGTGGACGAGGCGGTCGGCGAGGCGGGTCGGCTGCGAGCGTTCCTCCTCGCCGACCTCGCCCGCTACCGCAACGCCCTCCCCGGCTCCGCCGCCGGCTACCTGGAGCTGCTCCAGGACGCCCTGGCGGCCGGCTACGACCCCCGCCCGGACGATCTGGCCGCCCTGCGGGCCCTGCGCGGCGGGCGGCTCGCGGCGGCCCTCCTGGAACGCTGCCAGGTGCTCGCCGAGCGTTCCGTACGGGCCCGGCTCGCCGGCCGCTCCGCCGGGCTCACGGCCCCCGGGCCCCGCAGTCGGCTGCTCGCCCTGCCCGGCGGCCGCGCCGCCGACCGGGAACCGGACCGGCCCAGCGCCCCGACCGCCCCGGACCGCCCGCGGAAACCCGGCGACCGCCCGATGCCCAAGCCCTCCGAGGTCTTCCCGCCGCGCCGCCGCCCCGCGCCGCCGCCGTCCGAGGAGCGGGCGGCCGGCTGACCTCCGCGCGGTGTCCGACGCGGCGGCCTCCCACCGGGAGGTCGCCGCGTCGGACCGTTCCGGGCTCGCTACTCTGGACGGCATGGACTACGTATCCGCGCTCGTGCCCCCCGTGGTGATGGCCGTCTTCTTCATCGCCCTGATCGTGATCATCGTCAAGAGCCAGGGCGGTCCGAACAAGACCAAGGAGGACGCCGTGGTGGACGCGGCGCTCGCCCGCGCGGAATCCGTGAAGCAGACCGCTCGTCCGGATAATGCCTGATCGCGCGAGTGGCCCGTCCGCCCCGTAATCCTCCCGACGCGCACCCCCGGAGCGCACGACTCATCGGAGCCGTGCGCTCTTTCGCTGTGTAAATACCAGAACATTCAGGACATCTAGCACTAAAGTGATCCTGTGCCCCGCCCATTGGGAGACCTCGAAGACGCCGTGATGACACGCGTCTGGCAATGGAACCGACCGGTCACCGTGCGGGAAGTCCTTGAGGACCTTCAGCAGGAACGGTCCATCGCCTACACGACCGTGATGACGGTAATGGACAATCTCCATCAGAAGGGCTGGGTCCGCAGGGAAGTCGACGGCCGGGCCTATCGATATACGGCCGTCTCCACCAGGGCCGCCTACTCGGCCGCACTGATGAACGAAGCCTGGTCACGCAGTGACAACCCCGCCGCCGCACTTGTCGCGTTCTTCGGCATGATGTCCGCCGAACAGCGCGAAGCGCTGCAGGACGCTGTTCGCATGGTTTCCCCCAGCCCCGCCGAATCCTCCGTCAACCCCGTCGAATCCTCCGGCAACCCCGCGGAACCGACCGCCGACGCCGGCGGAGATGACGCCCCGGCCGATGACGTGGAGCCGGAGAGCGGGAGATAGCGTCGGGGCATGTCCCCAGAGCAGCCGCAAAACGATCCGGATACCGAACTCCATACCGACCCGTCGGTAAATAAGCCCGCCCTCACCGTCCGGCGGGCCAGGACGAGTGATGTCACGTCCGTACGACGCCTCCTCGACGGGTACGTGTCCGGAGGCATCCTGCTGGACAAAGCGACCGTCACCCTTTACGAGGACATCCAGGAGTTCTGGGTCGCGGAACGCGACGAGGACGCGACGGTCATCGGCTGCGGCGCACTTCATGTCATGTGGGAAGACCTGGCGGAAGTGCGGACCCTTGCCGTCGACCCCCGCATCAGGGGTGCGGGAGTCGGGCACCACGTACTGGACAAGCTCTTGCGGACCGCGCGATGGCTCGGTGTCCGCAGGGTTTTCTGTCTCACCTTCGAAGTGGACTTCTTCGCGAAGCACGGCTTCGTCGAGATCGGGGAGACGCCTGTGGACACCGATGTCTACAGTGAGCTGCTGCGTTCGTACGACGAGGGTGTCGCGGAGTTCCTCGGTCTCGAACGAGTGAAGCCGAACACCTTGGGCAACAGTCGGATGCTTCTGCACCTGTGATCTGCAGAAGGACCTGCAACCCTATGTCCGAATCGCGCACGTTTCCTGTCTTCTCGGGCTGCTGAACCTCTGCAGGGGGTTTGTGTTTTCGAGGGAAAAGCGGTTTCCTTTCCGCGTACTCCATTTTCGATGAAAGGAAATCCCGTGGCACAGAAGGTTCAGGTCCTTCTTGTCGATGACCTCGACGGCGTCGAGGCCGATGAGACCGTCACGTTCGCCCTTGACGGCAAGACGTACGAGATCGACCTCACCACGGCCAACGCGGACAAGCTTCGCGGCCTTCTCGAGCCCTACACCAAGGGTGGGCGTCGCACCGGTGGCCGTGCCGCCACGGGCCGTGGCAAGGGCCGCGCCGTGGCCGGCGGTAACAAGGACACCGCGGAAATCCGCCGGTGGGCGCGGGAGAACGGCCACAATGTGAATGACCGCGGCCGCGTTCCCGCAGAGATCCGCGAGGCTTACGAGAAGGCCAACGGCTGATCCGTTCCACCCCTTGTCGGCGCCCCGGAACGGGCGCGTGACAGCCGGACCCGATGGCATTCGGTTGCCGCGGCGTCCACCAGGCGTACGAGATCGGGGGCATCCCCACCGCTGCTCCCGAAGCCCGCGAAGGCCGGCAGCATCCTCTCGGGCGCACGCCTCGGCTCTGGGGGCCGCAGCCACACGGCGGCCCCCGGCGAGTCCCCCGGGGCGCCCGGGAGAGGCGGGGCCGTGACGCGGCCCCCCGCGCCCACGGCGGTCAGGTCCAGGGCGACCGGGCCCCACTCGAGCCAGTCGAGCAGCCCCGGCAGCTCATCGGCGCCGCCCGCGGCGACCAGCAGCCCCATCCGCGTACCGGACAGCAGCACGGGACCGGTGCGCACCCCGCGCCGCAGCACGGCGTGACCGGCCTCGGCGGGCAGCTCCAGCACATCGAAGAGCGCCCCGGTGAGCAGTCGCAGCGGAGTCCGTCCGGCGGTGGCCCAGCCCAGCTCCCTCGCGTACCGCTGAGCGAGTGCGGCATCGGCCGAACCCGGAGCGGCATCGGGTGAGGATCGGGGCTGGGGAACGGTGGGAGGCATGTCCGATGAACCGCCGCACCGCCTCCGGGGTTACGCAGGGTTTCCGCGACATCACGTTCAGTCCTGGCTGTGGGGGCGCGCGAGAGCATTCAGCAGCGCAAGGATGTTCGCCCGTAGCGGAGGGAACCGAGGCGCGCCGCATGGACTGTCAGTGATTGCGGGTAAGACTTTCCTAGTGGGAAGGGGCGACACGCTGGCCGAGGCGTCTCACGTTCGCCATCGGCGTACTGGCGAAAGGGGTATCTGCCTGGCCTGCGGGAACATCGTCTCGCACCATCGGGTTGGAGCAGTTGTCAGCTGTTCGGCAGTAAGAATCCCCGCCCGGCGCGGGGTGATCCGGACGGATGTCGGCAGTTGGAATGAGCTGTCCCGTCCTGCGGGACTAGCATGCGGAAGGACTGGGAGGGGACCGACCCCTCACTGACCGACCGCTCTGAGGAGCGATTAACGATGTTCGAGAGGTTCACCGACCGCGCGCGGCGGGTTGTCGTCCTGGCTCAGGAAGAAGCCCGGATGCTCAACCACAACTACATCGGCACCGAGCACATCCTCCTGGGCCTGATCCATGAGGGTGAGGGTGTCGCCGCTAAGGCCCTGGAGAGCCTCGGGATTTCGCTCGAGGCGGTCCGCCAGCAGGTGGAGGAGATCATCGGGCAGGGGCAGCAGGCTCCTTCCGGGCACATCCCCTTCACCCCGCGAGCCAAGAAGGTCCTGGAGCTGTCGCTCCGCGAGGCTCTTCAGCTGGGCCACAACTACATCGGCACCGAGCACATCCTGCTCGGCCTGATCCGCGAGGGCGAGGGCGTCGCCGCCCAGGTCCTCGTGAAGCTGGGCGCCGACCTGAACCGGGTCCGGCAGCAGGTCATCCAGCTGCTTTCCGGGTATTCGGGCGGCAAGGAGGCGGCCACCGCAGGCGGTCCCGCCGAGGGCACGCCCTCCACGTCCCTGGTGCTCGACCAGTTCGGCCGGAATCTCACCCAGGCCGCTCGTGAGTCCAAGCTCGACCCGGTCATCGGGCGCGAGAAGGAGATCGAGCGGGTCATGCAGGTGCTGTCCCGCCGGACCAAGAACAACCCGGTCCTCATCGGCGAGCCCGGCGTCGGCAAGACGGCGGTCGTCGAGGGCCTGGCCCAGGCGATCGTCAAGGGCGAGGTGCCCGAGACCCTCAAGGACAAGCACCTCTACACCCTGGACCTCGGCGCCCTGGTCGCCGGCTCCCGGTACCGGGGTGACTTCGAGGAGCGCCTGAAGAAGGTCCTCAAGGAGATCCGCACCCGCGGCGACATCATCCTGTTCATCGACGAGCTCCACACGCTCGTCGGTGCGGGTGCCGCGGAAGGCGCCATCGACGCGGCTTCGATCCTGAAGCCCATGCTGGCGCGCGGTGAGCTCCAGACCATCGGCGCCACCACGCTCGACGAGTACCGCAAGCACCTGGAGAAGGACGCCGCTCTCGAGCGCCGCTTCCAGCCCATCCAGGTCGCGGAGCCGTCGCTGCCGCACACCATCGAGATCCTCAAGGGTCTGCGCGACCGTTACGAGGCCCACCACCGGGTCTCCATCACGGACGAGGCGCTGGTCCAGGCCGCGACCCTGGCCGACCGGTACATCTCGGACCGCTTCCTGCCGGACAAGGCGATCGACCTGATCGACGAGGCCGGCTCCCGCATGCGCATCCGCCGGATGACCGCGCCGCCGGACCTCCGCGAGTTCGACGAGAAGATCGCGGGCGTCCGCCGCGACAAGGAGTCGGCCATCGACTCCCAGGACTTCGAGAAGGCGGCTTCCCTCCGCGACAAGGAGAAGCAGCTGCTGGCGGCGAAGGCCAAGCGGGAGAAGGAGTGGAAGGCCGGCGACATGGACGTCGTCGCCGAGGTCGACGGCGAGCTCATCGCCGAAGTCCTGGCCACGGCCACCGGAATCCCGGTCTTCAAGCTGACGGAGGAGGAGTCCTCCCGTCTGCTGCGCATGGAGGACGAGCTCCACAAGCGCGTCATCGGGCAGAAGGACGCCATCAAGGCCCTTTCGCAGGCGATCCGCCGTACGCGAGCCGGTCTGAAGGACCCGAAGCGCCCCGGTGGCTCGTTCATCTTCGCCGGCCCGTCCGGTGTCGGTAAGACCGAGCTCTCCAAGACGCTCGCCGAATTCCTCTTCGGCGACGAGGACGCGCTGATCTCCCTCGACATGTCGGAGTTCAGCGAGAAGCACACGGTTTCCCGTCTCTTCGGTTCGCCCCCCGGCTACGTGGGCTACGAGGAGGGCGGGCAGCTCACCGAGAAGGTGCGCCGCAAGCCGTTCTCCGTCGTCCTCTTCGACGAGGTCGAGAAGGCCCACCCCGATATCTTCAATTCCCTGCTCCAGATTCTGGAGGACGGTCGCCTGACCGACTCCCAGGGTCGGGTCGTGGACTTCAAGAACACGGTCATCATCATGACGACCAACCTCGGGACCAGGGACATCTCGAAGGGCTTCAACCTGGGATTCGCCGCCCAGGGCGACGTCAAGACGAACTACGAGCGGATGAAGACCAAGGTCAACGAGGAGCTCAAGCAGCACTTCCGGCCGGAATTCCTCAACCGTGTCGACGACACCGTCGTCTTCCACCAGCTGACCGAGGAAGACATCATCCAGATCGTCGACCTCATGCTCGCCAAGGTCGACGAGCGCCTCCGGGACCGCGACATGGGCATCGAGCTCAGCGGCGAGGCCAAGATGCTGCTCGCGAAGAAGGGCTACGACCCCGTGATGGGCGCCCGGCCGCTGCGCCGGACGATCCAGCGTCAGATCGAGGACATCCTCTCCGAGAAGATCCTCTTCGGTGAGCTGCGTCCCGGTCACATCGTGGTCGTGGGCACCGAGGGCGAGGGTGACGAGAAGACGTTCACCTTCCGCGGCGAGGAGAAGTCGGCTCTGCCCGACGCCCCGCCGATCGAGCAGGCGGCAGGCGGCGCCGGCCCGAACCTCACGAAGGACGCGTGACGCGCGCCTAGGGCGTGAGCCCGAGCGTGTGTGAAGGGGCTGCCCCGGAACCGGTATCCGTACCGGTCCGGGGCAGCCCCTTCGCGTCAGACATGGATGCTGAGCCGGTCTCCCAGCGCGTCGCCGCCCACCAGGGGCGTGCCAACGCGTCCGTAGACGTTCACCCGTAGACCGGTCCAGGAGAGCAAGGGCGTGAGGTCCAGTTCCGCTGTGCCCACCGGAACGTTCAGCGTCAGCGTGGTGAGTCCGGGAAAGAGCCGGTGCAATAGGTCCACCTGCTCGGCGTCCCGGACGGTATCGACCTCAAGCGTCTTGACCGAGGGGACCGGTTCGAGAGCGGCCGACGCCGGAAAGGGGAACGGCCGGAGCTCGAGCAGGGTGATGCGGGGGTTCGCGCGGAGTTCGGCCAGTACGTCGCCGAGGGACGCGACCTCCGAGACACGCAGCGCGGTGAGTGACTTCCAGGCCCCGAGCCCCCGCACGGACAGGGGCTGGTCACTGCGGATCCAGAGCTGCGTCAGGCCCGGGAGGATGGGCAGCTCGTCCCACTCGGCCGGGTCGAATCCGACGACATTCAGGTAGGTGAGGCCGGGCATGCCGGCCACGGGAGCGAGGAGACCGGCCGATCGCTGTCCCAGGTCCACCCCGAGCTCGGTGAGGGAAGGCAGCGCGCCGAGCGGCGTCAGGTCCTCGATCGCAGGACATTGGCCGAGACTGAGATGGCGAAGCGTGTCCGCCTGGGAGTCCAGCAGGGAGATGTCCGCGAACAGGGTGTTTCCGTGGAGGCGCAGATGCCTCAGACGGGTCTCGGCCAGGGCAGTGCGCAACTCGTCATCGGTCAGATCACCGAACAGGACGAGTTGTTCCAGGGACGGCAGGTGGCGCAGGGCGTCGAGCCGGCCCCGGTCGACGAGGACGATGCGCTTCGAGAGGTCGAGAGGGGCGAGCACCTCACGGGCGTAGGCCTCCGGTGGAAAGGTGCTCCACAGCACGGCCAAGTCGCTGAACAGCGCGGGGTGCGCGGTAAGCCATGCGCGGACGTGCCGGATGGCCTCGGCACCGCCGATTCTGCGGAGCAGGAGGGATACGTGATGGGCGCCCGGGCTGTCCGTCGGCACGCTCTCCGGGTCCGGCAGGTGGTCCAGCGCCGCCGCCCCGAGCCGGGACAGGACGGCTGCCTGGTCCGCGTCGGCGGGCGGGAACAGCGACGCCGTGTTGTGGCGGACCCGGTCCCGTACCGAGCCGTCCAGCCAGGTCGCATGCTGCTCGCACAGCGCCGCGAGGACATGGAGGGCGCTCCGCTCGGCGGAGCCCTCCGCGTGCTTCAGCCCCGCGTCCAGCAACCCGTCCACCAGCACCGCGAGTTCGCGCCTGCCGCAATGCCCCGCCGCCAGCAGGATCACGTCCTGCCAGGACTCCTCGTCCGCGTGCCGCAGCAGCTCGTTGAGGTGCTCGTCCTCGATCAGCTCCTTCGCGGCCAGGTAGTCCTGGAAGGTGCGGTGGATGAACTGGTAGGTGTCGTCGGTGCGTTCCTGAAGCAGACCGCTGCGGTTGAGCAGGTGGGTGAGGATCTTCTCGGGCGGGCCCTGGGCCCTGACCCGGCCCATCCCCGCCAGCGCACGCCCGAGTTGGCGCAGCGCCTGGCCCCGGGTGAACTCCGACTGGCCCTCTCGGACCAGCCACACCGCGATGCGCTGGAGCAGTTGGGTGTGCTCCTCCACCTCCAGCTCGACGCCCTCGGGCCCCCCGATCCGGCGGCGGCGGTCGCGGTGGCCCAGCAGCATCTCCAGCGCCGAGCGGTACAGCTTCCAGCGGGTCTCCGGGAGGAAGCCGTCGCGGCGGCGGTGCAGGGCGCAGATCACCGCGCAGAGCAGCGGCGTACGGGCCAGGTCACGGAGCGTGGCGTTCTGGTCGAACTGGCGGGACAGGTCGCCTTCGAGTTCGTTCAGCCGGTCGTGGTCGTCCGGCTCGGACAGCAGGGCCGCCCGGTGCCAGGAGACCACGAACGCCTGGATGTCCTCGTTGCTCATCGGTAGCAGCCGTAACTCCGCGAAGCCTTCCGAGCGCAGCCAGTCCGGCTCGACGGCGAGCGGCCGTACCGTCGCGACGCACCGGGTGTCCGGGTAGCGGGCCAGCAGCTGCGTGAGCCAGGTGTGCGTCTGCTCGCGCTCCTCCGGCGGCACCTCGTCCAGCCCGTCCACCAGGAGCAGCGCCCGCCCCGACTCCAGGACCCGGCCCGCCCAGCCCTCCGGCGCCCCGTCGACCACCAGTCCCGCCGCACCCGACAGCTCGGCCGGGCTCGGGAACGTCGCCCCGCGGGCCCGGAGGGTGCGCAGGGGCACCACGAAGGGGACCAGCCCGTTGAGCGGGGCCAGGTCGTCGTCGAGGGTGCGGGCCGAGGCGTGGGCGGCAAGCCACCACAGCAGCGTCGTCTTGCCCGCGCCCGCCTCGCCGCGCAGCAGGACCCGGGGCCGGTCGGCGAGGAGGGTGTGGACGCGTTGGGGGAGGGGCGGGGCGTGGGCCGCGGGGGGCCCGGGAGCGGCCCGGTCATGCGCCTGGGCCTGGGCCTCCAGGCTGAGGTAGGCGGTGTCCAGGTCCCACTCGGCGTCGTGCCGGCTCAGCTCGTCCAGGCCGAAGATCTTCGTGCGGCGGTAGGCGACGCCGAGAGCCTGCGCGTACTCCGCCTCGTACCGCAGGTCTCTCGGGAAGTTGCCGTGGACGCGTTCCTCGCGCAGCAGGGCGCCGGCCCTGCGGTAGGCCTGAAGGAAGCGCTCCGCCGCGAGGACCGGGCCGAGCGGTACGCACTCGACGCGGCGGCCCCCGCGCTGCTGCGGAACCCGGCGGGCGAGGCCCAGGAGGATGTCCCCGGCGAAGACAGGGCCGCCGGAGAGTCCGGACAGGGCCGGGGACTCGTCGTCCGGGCGGACGGCGGGCGGGCTGTCCAGGTCGCAGACCAGCAGGTCACGCACGCGGCCCGCCATGGGCAGGACGGTCACCGTGTACTGGTCCACCTCCAGGTTCCTGCGGCGGACGCCACCGTAGCGCTGCACACGCGGGAAGCCGGTGATCTCGCACCCCGGGATCGCCTCGCGGGTGTCCAGCACGCCGAGCCGCGCCGGGGGGATCGGCTGCACCGGCTCGGTGGCCTCCAGCAGGGCCACGTCCAGCCGGTAGTCGATCCAGGTGACGGTGGCCCGTATCCGGTCCGGGAGCGCGGGGTGGGCGATGAGGACGGAGCCGGACTTGACCACATGGGCGCAGGTCAGGACCAGCCGGTCGGTGAGCAGAACGCCGCTGCCCTGGAGGTCGCCGGAGACGACCACCGTGCGGTCGGCGAAATGGGTGACGGTGGTGTGCGGCGCACTCACGGGCGCCCCGCCCCGTCACCGAACCCCGCCGTCGACCCGTCGTCCTCCGTCCCGATCTCCCACGCCTCGCCCGTGGCGGCGTTGCGCGGGGTCAGGGTGAAGGCCACCTTGTGCGTGCGGCCCGTGGTGCGGGCGGCGTCCGCGCCCGCCTCGGCCACCCACGCCTTCACCTTGCCGCCCGCCCTGGCCTCCCGGCGGAGTTCGAGGGTGAACTCCATCTGAATGTCGCCGACCGCGAACGAGACCGGGTGGTCCGTGGCCCGGGTCGCCGCGTCGATGAGCTGGTTGCGGATGGACGCGACGGCATCGGCGAGCTCGATGCCGTCCAGCGCGTGGGTTTCCAGCGCGTGGGTGTCCGGTGCATGGGTGTTCTCGGCCGTCATGGGGTCCCCCCGGGGTGCGGTGCCGCTTTCCCGTCAGCGTAGTGAAGTAGCAGGCCGAAGGTCCCGAATCGGAAGGACCTAGGTCCCACCGGCGGTGACAAGGCGCACAGGCCGAAACAGGCCTACTACCCGGGCTAGGGGAAAGGGCCGTGAGCGGCCGCAGGACCTTCGGCCCGGCCTCGGCGGGCCCTTTCGAGGTTCTGGGCGGTACGGCCTTTTCGCGGCGCCATGTCCGGAAAAGTACTCATGGAGCAGGTGTTAAACGCTTCCGTGCGAAGGATTTCGAGGCCCGCGTCGACTCCCCGCAAAGGGACAAGCGCGACGAATTCCCCCAGCCCTCTCTACGGCTTTTCTTCGTAGATGGGGTGTTTGAGCACCGGCAGGGGTGCGGGTTACCAAGGTGGAGCAAGCCCGGACAGCACGCCGGGTCCACTCACCTTCGGAGGACTTCCTCGTATGAAGCGCGCAACGAACCAGCACACCATCCGCCCGTCCGCCTTCCGCGTCCGTGGCGCCGTCCTGGCCGCCGGCCTGGGAGCGTCCGTGGTGCTGGGTGCCGGAACGGCGTTCGCCTCCGGCGGCACCGAGGCCGCCGCGGCTCCCCTGGCCGCGGGCACGACCGCCAACTCCGTCGCCGCGCAGGCGACCGCGCAGGGCAAGGCCGCCGAGGCGGCCGCGAAGAAGGCCTCCGACGCGAAGAAGAAGGCCGAGGACAAGAAGAAGGCCGCGAAGAAGAACGCCGCCTCCTGGAAGTCGCCGGTCAAGAAGTACACGCTGAGCGCCAGCTACGGCACCGGCGGCGCCCGCTGGGCCGCCAAGCACTCCGGCCAGGACTTCGCCGTGCCGGTCGGCACCACGGTCACGGCCGTCCACAAGGGCACCGTCGTGAAGGCCGGCCCGAACGGCGCCGGCGACGGCCCCGCGTACGGCAACGCCGTCGTGATCAAGCACTCCAACGGCAAGTACTCGCAGTACGCGCACCTGTCGACGGTCAACGTGAAGGTCGGCGAGACCGTGAAGACGGGCGAGAAGATCGCCCTGTCCGGCAACACCGGAAACTCCAGCGGCCCGCACCTGCACTTCGAGATCCGCACCAGCCCGAACTACGGCTCGGCGCTGAACCCGGCCGCGTTCCTCCGCTCGGTGCACGTCTCCATCTGATCCGGCCGGCGTAACCGCGCGGCCGCGCCGGAGCCCTGTGCCCGGCGGACGCGCAGCACAACCGAAAAGAGTCAGTGGACCCGTTACACCCCGGTACCCGGGGCGTGCGCCCGGGCCACCCGTCCGACGGCGACGTCGAGGACAGCCTCACGGCTCACTCCTCGGGGTCGCCGTCGGCGTTCCACCACACGGCCCACCGTCCCCCACCACCGTCCACCGTCCACGATCCACGGTGCACGGTGCACCGTGCGTCCGGCTCAGTCCGACGCCGGCCGCTGGTCCGCCATCCGCAGCACCGGGAAGCTTCCGGTGACCGTCGGCGCGTGCTCCGGCAGCCAGAGCACCGCGATCGCCCCGCCCGTGCCCTCCGCCGCGCCCGAGGGCGCCGCGTTGCGGAAGGTCAGCCGGGCCCCCAGCACCCTCGCCTGGCCCGCCGCGATCGTCAGGCCGAGGCCGTGCCCGTGTCCGGCCCGGTCCATGCTTCCGGTACGGAACCGGCTCGGCCCGTCCCGCAGCAGCTCCTCAGGGAATCCCGGACCGTGGTCGCGGACCCGCACCACCCGGCCCTCGACCGTGACCTCCACCGGGGTCGAGCCGTGCTTGGCGGCGTTCCCCAGCAGATTGCCGAGGATGCGCTCCAGCCGGCGCGGATCGGTGGACACCCACGACTCGTGCACCACCCGCACGGTCACCTCGGGGTTCAGCAGGCCTATCCGGCGGCTGACGAACTCGCCGAGCGGCAGCTCCTGGAGCTCCGCCCGCTCCGATGCGCTGTCCAGGCGGGCCACCTCCAGCACGTCCTCGACCAGCGTCCGCATCGCCTGCGCGCGGTCCCGTACCAGCTCGGTGGGGCGGCCCGGCGGCAGCAGCTCGGCCGCCGTGAGCAGCCCGGTCACCGGGGTACGCAGCTCATGGGCGATGTCCGCGGTGACCCGGCGCTCCGCCTCGATGCGCTCGTTCAGCGCGTCGGTCAGCGCGTCGACCGCCCGCGCCAGCTCGTCGGTCTCGTCGCGGACGACCCCGCCGACGGCCTCCCTGACCCGTACGTCCGTCTGCCCCTCGGCGACCCGGCCCGCCGCTGCCGCCGCCTTGCGCAGCCGGCGCGAGAGCTGGCCGCCGATGAGGACCCCGAGCGCGCAGCCGCCGAAGACCACCGAGACCGAGCCGATGATCAGGGCCCGGTCCAGGTCGTCCATGATCGTGGCGGAGCGGTCCGCGAACCGGGAGTGCAGCGAGAGCACGTCCCCACCGGCCAGCGGAACAGCCGCCCAGACCTCGGGGACCCCGTCGGAGCCCTGCGTCACGTGAGTGGCCCGGCGGTTCTTGCGGACCTCGTCGCGCAGGCTCGGCGGGATCGTCGGGTCGTTGAGCTTCGCCCCGAACTTCGGCCCGCCCTTCTGCATGCTCGTCGCCTCGTAGAACCGCTGGGCGCCCAGCAGCCGCTCCAGCTGTACCTCACGGGCGTTCTCGATCATCGAGACGCGGGCCGCGTTGTGCACCACGAGGCTCAGCGCCACCGCGACGAGCGCGCCCACCGCCGCGATGGCGATGCTGATCTTCCAGCGGACCCCGGTCCGCAGGGCCAGTCGCTTCATGCGCGCCCCACCGGTCGCTCCGTCCCCACCGGTCGCTCCGTCCGCGCGGGCCGCTTCATCCGCGCAGCTTGTAGCCGAAGCCGCGGACCGTGTCGATCCGGTCCTGGCCGATCTTGGTGCGCAGCCGCTGGACGTGGACGTCCACGACCCGGGTGTCCCCGCCCCAGCCGTAGTCCCAGACCCGCTCCAGGAGCTTGTCGCGGGACAGGACGGTGCCCGGCGCGGACGAGAACTCCAGCAGCAGCCGCATCTCGGTGGGTGTCAGCGCCACCTGCTCACCGGCGCGCCGCACCTCCATGCCGTCCGTGTCGACCTCCAGATCGCCGAAGACCAGCACTCCGCCGAACGTCTCGGCCTCCCCCTCCGCACCGCCCTGGCCCAGCCCGTCCGGCCCGGCCGCGTGGCCGAAGCGGCGCAGCACCGCCCGGATGCGGGCCACCAGGACCGCTCCGTCGAAGGGCTTGGTGACGTAGTCGTCCGCCCCGGCCTCCAGACCCAGCACCACGTCGATCGAGTCGGCCCGCGCGGAGAGCATGATCACCGGGACGGTCGACTCGTCCCGGATGCGGCGGCACAGGCTCACCCCGTCAAGACCCGGCACCATCACGTCGAGCAGGGCGATGTCCGGCCGGTCGGCGCGGAACGCCTCCAGACCGGAGAGCCCGTCGGGCATCGCGGTGACCGTGAAGCCGACCCGCTCCAGGGCGAGCTGGGTGGCCTCGCGGATCACGTCGTCGTCCTCGACGAAGAGGACGTGGGTCTCGGCCATGGGGCTGCTTCTCGCTTTCCGTTCCCGCCCGGTTGCACCGGCACGGCTTCGTGCCTGCCCGGTCTCAATTCCTGTCCTGCTCCACCGGCGCCTCCGACGGAACCGGTTCCACCGGGTCCACCGGCTCCGACTGCACCGGCAGCTCGCCGTCCGTGCCCTCGACGGCACGGCTGAAGTCGTTGTGCACCCGGTCGTGCTCGGTGAAGCGGTCGCTCGCCCAACGGTAGGTGACCACCTCCGAGCCGGACGGGTACGCCAGCGGATCCTTCGACCCGTAGACCTGGGTCGTCACCACCAGGTCGCCCCGGTCGATCGTCCCGTAGACGGCGGGGACCTCGGCCGCGAAGACGTTCTCGTACGAGCCGTCGCCGTCCGCCCGGTACACATACGTTCCGACGCCGACCGAGTCGGCGCAGCTCATCACGTTGACCACCACGTCGGCGGCCCGGCCGCCCGTCAACGACCCGTAGGAGGTGTCGACCGGATAGGCCTTGCCCGCGCAGGGCTTGAGCCCGTCCCTGACCTGCTCGCCCACCTTGGGGTCGCCCTTGAGCAGCCGTACGGCGTCGACCCGCCTGACGGGCGGGGTCGTGCCGGAAGGGCTGGCCTGGGGGGTGATCTGGGCGACCGGCTGACTGCCGGCGGGGCCCTCGTCCCGGGTGCCGGTCCCGCCCGTGGAGCAGCCGACGCCGAACAGCCCGAAGGCGACGAGTCCGGCCAAGGCCGTGCCACTCGCCGCCATACCGCTCCGCAACCCCCGGTTCCGGCCCGGTCTCCCCGGATCGTCGCCGTCGTCCGAGCCCCCGGAACCACTCACGGACGAACCACTCGGGGGGCATCTGGTGAAGGAGGAACCACTCAGGGAGGAGTTGGAGGAGTTGTTCGAGGAGGAATCACTCGACGCAGGGCCCCTCCTGGAAACGCTGCCCAAGGAATCGTCCCCGAAGCCGCCCCCGCCGCCGCTGCTGCCACTCAGGCCGCGCACCGCTCCATCCCCCGCTCGTCGTGACGCCCGTTGCGCTGCGCCGGTGTGTGTGCCCTCGCCCCCGGCACCGTCGTGACGGGCGACCGCTGGGCGGGGACACGGGCGGAGGCGACCGGCACCGCGCTCCGGTGGGCCCCGGTCTCCCGGGCGACCGCCTCGCGGCTGACCAGATCGCGGCTCTCCAGCTCCTGGCGCAGTCGTGCCAGGGCCCGGTGCAGCGTGCTCTTGACCGTACCGGCCGACATGCCGAGCGCCGCGGCCGTCTCCTCCGTGCTCATCTGCTCCCAGTGTCGCAGCACGACGACGCTGCGCTGCTTGGGAGCCAGAATGCCCAGAATGTCCATCAGGAGGGCGCGGTCGGCGCGCTGCTCGCTGCCGTCGTCGACACTCGCGTCGGGCAGCTGCTCGGTAGGGACCTCTTCGAGCTTGCGCGCCCGCCACCACTCGGTACGGGTGTTGATCATGACGCGGCGCAGGTAGGCGTCGGCCAGCGACTTGTCGGCGATGCCGTCCCAGCGGCCGTAGGTGCGCACCAGGGCGGTCTGCAGCAGGTCCTGGGCATCCACAGGGTCGGGAACCAGACGGCGCGCGCTGCGCAGCAGCGCCTCCTGCCGTGTGCGTACGTAGTCCTCAAATGCGAGCACCTCGCCCTGCGCCATGACAACCGCCTCCGTCCCCGAACATCCCCGTGTCACCGCCGGGCCGCGGGTGTTCCGCGCGGTCCGGCCGTCCTGCTGTCGGAGACGCTACGGAGGCGTTGTCACGGCGATGTGCGGAGCAGCCGTAGGCCGGTGCACGGCTGCCCATCGGTTGTGTAACAGTGCAGGAGAGGACGTTTCCGCGGACCGGGGCCAGGGGGCCGGGGCCCGCGGATCACGGGCTACGGATCACGCTACGGATCACGGGCCAGGCACCGCGCACAGCGCCCCGTGCCCCGCGGATTACGGATCACGGATTACGGATCACGGATTACGGATCAGGCCCGGGGGCCCGGTGCGGCGGGCCCGGGGATCAGGTCAGCGGCAGCCGGTACCGGCCGTCGGCCAGCGGCTCGACCAGTCCGTCGGCCACCAGCCCGTCCAGCGCGCGGGCCCGCTGCACCGGCTCCTCCCACACCGCGTCCAGCGCGGCCTGGGCCACGGGGCTCACCGAGTCCCGCAACACCGCCAGCAGCCGCCCGCGCACCTGGCGGTCGGTGCCGGCGTACGTCTGGCCCTTGCGCGGCGGACCCTGGTGCGCGGGCTTCCCGGCCAGCCGCCAGGCGCACCGCGAGGCGATCGGGCACCGGTCGCAGTCCTCGTTGCGCGCGGTGCACACGAGGGCGCCCAGCTCCATCGTGGCCGCCGCCCAGCGCGCCGCCCGTTCGTCCTCCTCGGGCAGCAGCGCCCGCGCGAGCTTGCGCTCGGCGGCCGTGGTGGCGTTCGGCGGGTACTGGACCCCGGACGCGGCGCGGGCGAACACCCGGCGGACGTTCGTGTCGAGCACCGCGTGCCGCTGTCCGTACGCGAACGAGGCCACGGCCGCCGCCGTGTACTCGCCGATCCCGGGCAGCGCCAGCAGCTGGGCGTGCTCGCTCGGCACATCGCCGCCGTGCCGTTCCGTTATTGCCTGCGCGGCCCCGTGCAGGCGCAGCGCACGGCGCGGGTAGCCGAGCCGGCCCCAGGCGCGGACCGCCTCCCCGGGCGCCTCGGCGGCCAGATCGGCGGGGCGGGGCCAGCGGGCGAGCCACTGTTCGTACACCGGGAGGACCCGGCTCACCGGGGTCTGCTGCAGCATGAACTCGCTGACCATCACCGACCAGGCGCCCGCTTCGGGGCGGCGCCAGGGCAGATCGCGGGCATGCTGCTCGAACCACCCGATGACGGGGGCGTGGAGGGAGGCGGCGGGGGGCGTCTGTGTCGAAGTCATGGCAGTCATCGCACGGACGATCCTGGCACGGAAGAGGGTGCGGCGGTCACGGGCGGGGGAGTGTCGGCCCACGCGGCGGCCCAGGGGGTGACAACGCCACCCGTTCTGTCCCCTGTGACCGGATCCCCGTGATGATGATCGGCAAAACTTGCTGCCGGAGCGGCGGGTGGGGCCGGAGCGGGCCCGGATCTCTCGTAGAGTTCGGGACGTGGGATCTATGCGCAATCCGGTCGGTCCGCTTCCCTCCAGCATCTACTGGCGACGGAGGGCGGTAGCGGGACTTCTGGTTGCGCTGCTCGCCGTGTTGATCGCCTGGGGCGTGACGTCCGGAGGCGGTGGGGGAAACCGGAACGACGGCAAGTCCGGCGGCTCCGATCCGGTCGAGTCGATCACACCCGGGCCGTCGGGCTCCGGCCCCGCGATCAGCCAACAGCCGGGCGGCCGCGACGAGTCGGGTGCGGACGGCGGCTCCGGAGGCTCGGGCGGGCCGGGCGGCTCCGACGGTGGCGCGGGCGCGTCCTCCGGCGGCGCGGGCGACGGGGCCTCGTCCGACGGGGCGTCAACGGGCGGTGCGGACACGGCCGGTTCGGGTGCGGGCGGCGGCGGCACGGCCGGCCAGCAGGTCCCGGCCGGCTCCCCGCTCCCCGAGTGCAAGCCCGACGCGGTGCGGTTGAGCCTGCGGACGAAGGTCAGTTACGGCCCCGACGACAAGCCGAAGTTCGAACTGATCGCCAAGAACACCTCGTCGGCCGCCTGCAAGGCCGACCTCGGGCCGAAGAGCGCGATCCTCACGGTGACCGAGGCCGGCGGCGAGGACGACGATCCGATCTGGTCCTCGAAGGACTGCCCCGCCGCGGCCGGCCCGCTGTTCCTGAAGGTTCCGGCGGGCGCGACGGTGATCCACACGGTCGACTGGAACCGCACGCTGTCCGCCCCCGGCTGTGCGACCCCGCCGGCCGGCAAGGCCGGCCCGGGGACGTACCTCCTGGAGGCGAAGACCCCCGGTGAACCGGTCCAGCGAGCGTCTTTCGTCCTGGCGAAGGACTGACCGCGCCCTCCCAACCCAGCCTGTCCGGCGTTTGAGGACGGAACCGTCCAGGCGGGCGGGCGAGGCGCCTACGGGGTTGGGCGGGCCCGGCAAACCCAGCCTGTCCGGCGTTTGAGGACGGAACCGTCCAGGCGGGCGGGCGAGGCGCCTACGGGGTTGGGCGGGCCCGGCAAACCCAGCCTGTCCGG
>NZ_JBEZYG010000027.1:0-17694 GCF_040638385.1 Streptomyces sp. NPDC026589 | reverse complement strand
GTCCGGCGTTTGAGGACGGAACCGTCCACGCGGACGAGCGAAGCGCCTACGGGCCCGGGCAAGCCCGTATGAGCGCCGCCCGCCCAGGCCCGGGGTTCCGTCCTCAAGCGCCGGACGGGCTGGTTGTGGCTCGGGAGCAGTCCTCGATGCCGGAGACGGGCAGGGGGTGTGGCCCGTGCCCGGGCTCAAGTGCCGGTCGGGCTGGTCCGGGCCCGGGCCCGCCCTCAAGCGCCGGACGCGGGCAGTCGTGGCCCAGGCCCGCCCTAAAGCGCCGGACGGGCGCGGTGGTCCGGCGGGCTGAACCGCGCTGGGCGGCACGCGAAAGAGGGCGCCCACCCGGACGCCCTCACCCGCGGCCGATCTCAGACGTACCGCTCCAGGATCGACGACTCCGCCAGCCGCGAAAGCCCCTCCCGCACGCTGCGCGCCCGCGCCTCGCCGACGCCGTCCACGGTCTGGAGGTCGTCCACGCTCGCCGCCAGCAGCTTCTGGAGACCACCGAAGTGCTCCACCAGCCGCTCGATGATCGCCCCCGGCAGCCGCGGCACCTTCGCCAGCAGCCGGAAGCCCCGCGGGGACACCGCCGAGTCCAGCGTCTCGGGCGAGCCGCTGTAGCCCAGCGCCCGCGCCACCACCGCCAGCTCCAGCAGCTCCGTGTGGCTCAGCGCGTCCAGCTCGGTCAGCGCCTCGGCCACCGTGCGCGACCGCTTCGCCGTCGGCTCGGGGACGTAGTCCCGGACGACCAGCTCCCGCTCCGGCTCCACCCCGGCGATCAGCTCGTCCAGCTGGAGGGAGAGCAGCCGCCCGTCGGTGCCGAGCTCGACCACGTACTCCGCGATCTCCGTCGCGATCCGCCGCACCATCTCCAGCCGCTGCGCCACCGCCGTCACGTCCCGGACGGTGACCAGGTCCTCGATCTCCAGCGCGGACAGTGTGCCCGCCACCTCGTCGAGGCGCAGTTTGTACCGCTCCAGCGTGGCGAGCGCCTGGTTGGCCCGGGACAGGATCGCGGAGGACTCCTCCAGGACCCTCCGCTCCCCGTCCACGTACAGCGCGATCAGACGCATCGACTGGGAGACCGAGACGACGGGGAAGCCGCATGCCTTGGAGACCCGGTCCGCCGTGCGGTGACGGGTGCCCGTCTCCTCCGTGTGGATCGAGGCGTCCGGGACCAGCTGCACGCCGGCCCGCAGGATCTTGGTCATGTCCTTGTCGAGGATCAACGCCCCGTCGAGCTTGCACAGCTCGCGCAGGCGCGTCGCCGTGAACTCCACGTCCAGCACGAATCCGCCGGTGCACATCGACTCGACGGTCTTGTCCATGCCCAGCACGATCAGCCCACCGGTATTGCCGCGGAGAATGCGCTCCAGGCCGTCCCGCAGGGCCATTCCGGGCGCGACCGCGCTCAACGAGGCGCGCATCAGCGCCTCGTTACCGGTGCCTTGGCCGGACTTTCCGGGCGTCGTCGCCCGGTCGTTGGCTGCCACTGCACTCCTCCGGTCACAGGTTGCGATGCCCTTGCGTCCCCCATGCCGTGTCCACGGGCGGGCGAGACCAGGGCAAAGTCTACCGGCGCGCGTTGTCTTCCTGACGAGGCTGCGGCGCCTCTTGACGAGACCGGCGCGGGAGAACCCGCAGAGCGTCGCCCATGTCGGCGACTTCCGTGACCTTCATACCGGCCGGGACCTTGCCCGGGTCCGTCGGAACGAGCGCGTGGGTGAAGCCCAGACGGTGTGCCTCGGCCAGTCTCCGCTGCACCCCGGTGACCCTCCTGACCTCGCCCGCGAGCCCCACCTCACCGATCGCGACCAGGTTCTTCGGGAGCGGGGTGTCGCTGGCCGCGCTGGCCAGCGCGAGCGCGATCGCCAGGTCCGCGGCGGGCTCGGTGAGCTTCACGCCGCCCACCGTCGCGCTGTAGATGTCCCGCTTGCCGAGCGCGGTGATCCGGCCGCGCTGCTCCAGCACGGCGAGCATCATCGATACCCGGGAGG
The DNA here is from genome assembly GCF_040638385.1 of Streptomyces sp. NPDC026589. Classification (NCBI taxonomy): domain Bacteria; kingdom Bacillati; phylum Actinomycetota; class Actinomycetes; order Kitasatosporales; family Streptomycetaceae; genus Streptomyces; species Streptomyces sp. NPDC026589. The sequence goes on along the minus strand of NZ_JBEZYG010000027.1, from coordinate 15,703 downwards.
TCTCCAGACCCGAGGTGGTGCGCCGGGGCGAAGGGATCTGCGAGTCGACGGTGAGCGCCTGCACCTCGGCGACCAGGGGCCGCTTGCCCTCCAGGGTCACCGTCAGACAGGTGCCCGGCACCGCCACGTCGCGGCGGGTCAGGAAGAGGCCCGAGGGGTCGGCGAGACCGGTGATGCCCTCGTCGTGCAGCTCGAAGCAGCCGACCTCGTCGGTCGCCCCGTAACGGTTCTTGACGCCGCGCACCAGCCGCAGCCGGGCGTGCCGGTCGCCCTCGAAGGACAGCACCACGTCCACCAGATGCTCCAGCAGCCGGGGCCCGGCGATCGCGCCGTCCTTCGTGACGTGGCCGACGAGCAGCGTGGCCATCCCGCGCTCCTTGGAGGCCCGGATCAGCGCTCCGGCGACCTCCCGGACCTGGGCCATCCCGCCGGGCGCGCCGTCGATCTCGGGCGAGGCGACCGTCTGCACCGAGTCCAGGACGAGCAGCGAGGGCTTCACCGCGTCCAGGTGGCCGAGCACCGCGGAGAGATCGGTCTCCGCCGCGAGGTAGAGGTGGTCGTTGATCGCCCGGATCCGGTCGGCCCGCATCCGGACCTGGCTCGCGGACTCCTCGGCGGTCACATAGAGCGTGCGGTGGTCCTCGCTCGCCGCCTTGGCCGCCACGTCCAGCAGCAGCGTCGACTTGCCGACGCCCGGCTCGCCCGCCAGCAGGACGACGGCGCCCGGCACGAGCCCGCCGCCGAGCACCCGGTCCAGCTCGCCGACGCCGGTCGAACGGGCGGTGGCCTGCCGGCTGTCGACCTGGCCGATCGGCACGGCCGCCGTGGAGACCCGGCCGGCCGCGGTGGTGCGCACGGCGGGGGCGCCGCCGAACTCCTCGACCGTCCCCCACGCCTGGCACTCGGGGCAACGGCCGAGCCACTTGGCGGTGGTCCAGCCGCATTCGGTACAGCGGTAGGACGGCCGGTCCTTCGCGGATTTCGTACGGGCAGCCATGGCGCCACCGTATAGGTGAGGTACGACAACGCCTCCAGGGCGGCGGCGTGCGGGGCGCCTCCGCGCGCAGGGCGCACGGAAGCGCGCCGGAGCACGACGGGCGGAATGCGCGATCTCTGTCCTCTTTCGAGGGATACGTTCACCCGTAAGGGTTAAATGTGCTCCAGGGGCACTTGGGGCATGTGCTCCTCTGCCTACGGTCGCCGGGTGACGAGCAGCAGGCTGGAGACCCCGACGCACACCACCGGCGCACACCGGGCGCACCGCCGAGCGACCCACGCCCCGGCACAGCGACCGCCCGCACGTTATGAGCCGTATCTCGACGGACTCTTCACCTACTGCCTCTCCGTGCTCTGCGACCACGACGCGGCCGCCGAAGCGCTCGGCGCCGCCCTGTCGGTCGCGGACCGGCAGGACGCCCGGGGCCCCACGGCCGAGGAGGAACGTAAATCCTGGCTGTACGCGCTGGCCCGCTGGACCTGCCTGCGCACCCTCACCGAGCGCGGACGCGGCCGCCAGGCCCACCGCCGTCCCTCCGGGACGGTCAAGCCGCCCCACACGGCCAGGGCCTCCGCCACGCGCGAGACCTCCGCCACCCGGACAGGCTCCGATACGCGCAAGGTTTCCGATCCGCGACAGGGCTCCACGACCTCCGCGCCGCCCTGGCACACGGGGGCGCACACCACCCGGCGCACGCCGGAGCACGCCTTGCCCGCCACCCCCGAGGACGCCACCGCGCCCGCCACTCCCGAGGACGCCACCGCGCCCGCCACTCCCGAGGACGCCACCGCGCCCGCCCCTTCCGAGTCGCCGGCCGCCGAGGCCCGCCGCCGGGAGCTCGCCACACTCGCCTGGCCCGAGGCCGCGGGCACCACCCCGGAGCAGCGCGAAGCCCTCGAACTGGCCGTGCGCCACGGGCTCGCCCCGCGCGCCGTCGCCACCGTGCTCGGTCTGGAGCCGGCCACCGCCCGGGAGCTGCTGGCCGGCGCGGCCTGCGAGGTGGAGCGCACCCGCGCGGCCCTCGCGGTCGTCGAGACCGGCGGCTGCCCCACCGTCGCCCGGATCACCGGCGACCACCAGGTGCTGCTCTCCGCCGCCCTGCGCCGCGAGCTCGTCCGGCACGTCGACGACTGCCCCCGCTGCCGCCGTGCCGCCGAACGGGCCGATGCCGCCGGACCCTGGCCCGGAGCGGCCCTCGCCCCGGTCGCCGCCCTGCCCGTCGTCGAGGCCCCCCGCCCCTCCGTGTACGTCGCGATGGCCCAGGCCCAGCGCTCCCGCGCCGCCGGCCCGCGCTTCGACCGGGCCGGGTATCCGCTCGACCCCAAGGACCAGGCCGCCCGGCGGGACCGGCTGCGCGCCCGGGTCGTGACGACCACGGTCGTCGCGACGGTGGTCGCCGCCCCCGTGATCGCCCTGTGGGCCGCGTACCGGGGTGCGCCCCAGACCGGCGAGGGCCACGACGGGACCTCGGTCACCGCCACGGAGGCCGACGGCGTCGGCGGTACGAGCGGCGACTCCCGCAACGACACCGACGACACCGACCACAGCGGCGACGGCCGCCCCGGCAACCGCTTCGGCGCCCGCGCCCCGGATGTCACCGCCGAGGTCGTCAGCACCGGTGGCGCCCGGCACGGCGACGCCCGGCTCGTGGTGACGGCCCGGACCTCCGGGGCCGTCACGACGCTCACGCTGACCGCCTCCGGCCGGGGACCGGTCAGCTGGTCGGCGGTGACGGATGCCCCGTGGCTGAGCCTCAGCCGTACGTCCGGCACGCTCGCGGCCGGGCAGAGCACCACGATCGCGGTCTCCGTGATCCGGGACGCGCAGCCGGGCGGACCGTGGCGGGCCCGGATCTCACTGACGCCCCCGGGCTCCGCCGTGCTCATCGACGGTCACGGGGCGACGGCCCCGACGACGGGTGGCCCGCGCCCCACGCGCCCGGGCACGGGCTCCCCCCGGCCCACGGACCCGGGCACCACGGACCCCGGCCCGACCGATCCGGGCCCGACCGATCCAGCTCCCACCGACCCCGGCCCCACCGACCCCGGCCCCACCGACCCCGGGCCGGGCCCGACCGACCCCACCGATCCGCCGGACCCCACGGACCCGCCGGACCCGACCGGCCCGCCCGAACCGACACCGGGCCCCACCGACCCGACCGACCCGAGCCCCACGGACCCGGCCCCGACCGGCCCCGGCCCCTCCGCGCCGGACCCGGCGGGCTGACCGCGCCGGACCCGGCGGGCTGAGCCCCGGGGCCCGGCGGGTCGAGGGCTCGCCGGCCGGTCTCAGCGCTTCTTCGGCGCCGGGAGCGGGTCCGCCGGGTGCGGGGCCATCGGCAGCAGCGACGACAGCCGCTCCTCGCAGAGCTCGACCAGCCGGGCGTACCCCTCCTTGCCCATCAGCTCGATCAGCTCCGGGCGGTAGGACACGTACACCGGGTCACCGGCCCCGTGCGCCGAGGTGGCCGAGGTGCACCACCAGTGCAGGTCGTGACCGCCCGGACCCCAGCCCCGGCGGTCGTACTCACCGATCGTCACCTGGAGCACCCGCGTGTCGTCGGGCCGGTCGATCCAGTCGTACGTCCGCCGCACCGGCAGCTGCCAGCACACGTCCGGCTTGGTCTCCAGCGGCTCCTTGCCCTCTCGCAGCGCCAGGATGTGCAGCGAGCAGCCCGCCCCGGCGGGAAAGCCGGGCCGGTTCTGGAAGATGCAGGAGCCCTCCCAGCGGCGCGTCTGGCGTTCCCCGTCCTCGTCGACGCCGACCCACCCCGACTCCGCACCGACGTCGTGGAACTGCCACAGCTCGGGAGTGAGCCGGGCCACGTGCCCCGCGACCCGCTTCTCGTCGTCCTCGTCGGAGAAGTGCGCGCCCAGCGTGCAGCAGCCGTCGTCCGCCCGGCCCGCCTGGATGCCCTGGCAGCCGCTGCCGAAGATGCAGGTCCACCGCGAGGTCAGCCACGTCAGATCGCAGCGGAAGACCTGCTCGTCGTCGGCCGGGTCGGGGAACTCCACCCAGGCCCGCGCGAAGTCGATGCCCTTCTCGTCGGACGGGACCGCGGACGGGACCGGCCCGCTCGCCTCCGGCTGCGCTGCCTGCTTGTTCGACTTCTGCTTCTTCGTGGCTTTGTCCTGCTTAGCCTTTTTCGTCTTTGGCACGCGCCCAGAGTAAGTCCGACCGGCGCATGGGGGGCGGCGTCACGGGGCTGGGCACGCGCATCTGCGGCGTTGTCGTCAATCACCATGGCTCCTTCCCCAAGCTCTCGGCTCCGCTCGACCAGGGGAGACCCCATCTGCCTCAATCCTCCGCCTTGCAACTGCACGCACCCAGCCCCGCTCCTTCTCCCACCCCCCATGCGCCGGTCGGACTCGTCCGATGGCGCAGTAGCGTTCCCGTATGAGACTCGGAGTCCTCGACGTGGGATCGAACACGGTTCATCTGCTGGTGGTCGACGCCCACCCCGGCGCCCGTCCGCTGCCCGCGCACTCGCACAAGGCGGAGCTCCGCCTCGCCGAACTCCTCGACGAGGCCGGCGCGATCGGCCCCCTCGGCGTGGACCGGCTCGTGGCGACGATCGCCGGCGCGGTCCAGGCCGCCGAGGACAAGGGGTGCGAGGACGTGCTCGCCTTCGCCACCTCCGCCGTGCGCGAGGCGACCAACGCGGACCTGGTCCTGGAGCGCGTACGGGTCGAGACCGGCGTCGATCTCGCGGTCCTCAGCGGCGAGGAGGAGGCCCGGCTGACCTTCCTGGCCGCCCGTCGCTGGTTCGGCTGGTCGGCGGGGAAGCTCCTCGTCCTCGACATCGGCGGCGGCTCCCTGGAGATCGCCTTCGGCATCGACGAGGAGCCGGACACCGCCGTCTCCCTGCCGCTCGGCGCGGGCCGTCTCACCGGCGCCTGGCTGCCGGACGACCCCGCCGGCCCCGAGCAGGTCAGGGCGTTGCGCCGGCACGTGAGGGCCAGCATCGCGCGGACGGTGGGGGAGTTCGCCCGGGCCGGCCGCCCCGACCACGTCGTCGCCACCTCCAAGACCTTCAAGCAGCTCGCCCGGATCGCCGGCGCCGCCCGCTCCACCGAGGGCCTGTACGTCCAGCGCTCGCTGAGCCGCAAGGCGCTGGAGGACTGGGTGCCCAAGCTGGCGGCGATGACGGTCGAGGAGCGCGGCCGGCTCCCCGGAGTCTCCGAGGGCCGGGCCGCCCAGCTTCTCGCCGGGGCCCTGGTGGCCGAGGGGGCGATGGACCTGTTCGGCGTCGAGGAGCTGGAGATCTGCCCCTGGGCCCTGCGCGAGGGCGTCATCCTGCGCCGCCTGGACCACCTCCCCGCGGAACGCGCCGCACTGCTGGGCTGACGTACGACGGCGGGACCCGGGCCGCACCGCTCGGGTGACGTCGCGGCGGCGGGACTCCGGCCCGCACCGCTCACGTGACGTACGGTGACGGGCCCATGGCCCTGATCACTTTCCGCCAGGAGACCTCGGCACGGCGCACCCGTGCCCGTACGCTGTCCAGGTGGCAGAACCAGTGGTGCGCATCCCCGATGCGAAGGTCGCCCTGTCAACGGCCTCGGTCTACCCCGAGTCCACCGCGACGGCCTTCGAGATCGCCGCGCGCCTGGGGTACGACGGCGTCGAGGTCATGGTCTGGACCGACCCCGTCAGCCAGGACATCGAGGCCCTGCGCCGACTCTCCGACTACCACCGGGTCCCGATCCTCGCGGTGCACGCCCCCTGCCTCCTGATCACCCAGCGCGTCTGGTCCACCGACCCCTGGGTCAAGCTCCAGCGGGCCAGGGCCGCCGCCGAGAAGCTCGGAGCCTCCACCGTCGTGGTGCACCCGCCGTTCCGGTGGCAGCGCAACTACGCCCGCGATTTCGTGACCGGGATCTGGCGGATGGCGGAGGAGACGGACGTCCGGTTCGCCGTCGAGAACATGTACCCCTGGCGCTACCGGGACCGCGAGATGCTCGCGTACGCCCCCGACTGGGACGTCACCAACGACGACTACCGGCACTTCACGGTCGACCTCTCGCACACCGCGACCGCCCGCACCGAGGCGCTCGCCATGGTGGACCGGATGGGCGACCGGCTCGCCCACGTCCACCTCGCCGACGGCAAGGGCTCGGCCAAGGACGAGCACCTGGTGCCCGGCCGGGGCGACCAGCCGTGCGCGGAGCTGCTGGAGCGCCTCGCCCGTACGGGCTTCGACGGCCATGTCGTCATCGAGGTCAACACCCGCCGCGCGATGTCCTCCGCCGAACGCGAGGCCGACCTCGCGGAGGCGCTGGCCTTCACCCGCCTCCACCTGGCGACCGCGACCGCCGCCGACGGCCCGTCCCCGAGGATCCGCCGCCCGTGACCGAGGAGCCGGGACGACCGCCCGTGACCGAGGAGCCCGGCCGACCGTCCGTGACCGAGGACGCTCCCGCCACTCCCGCGCCGCGCCGCCGGGGCCGGCCCTCCCGCAAGGCCGCGTCCGAGGGCCCCGACGCCCGTACGCGCATCCTGGAGGCGGCCCGTACGGAGTTCGCCGAGCGGGGCTACGACAAGACGTCGATCCGGGGCATCGCCAAGGCCGCCGGGGTCGACGCGGCCCTCGTCCACCACTACTTCGGCACGAAGGACGAGGTCTTCGCCGCCGCCGTCGAGGTCACCTTCGAGCCGGCCCTGGTCGTCCACACCGTTCTCGGCGGCCCGCCGGAGGGCCTGGGGGAGCGGCTGGCGCGCTTCTTCCTCTCCGTGTGGGAGGACCCGGCGACTCGCTCCCCCCTGCTGGCGATCCTGCGCTCCGCGCTGACCCACGAGGCGGCGGCGAAGGTGCTGCGCGAGTTCGTCCTGCGGCGGCTGCTGGAGCGGATCGCGGCGGAGCTGGACGTTCCGGACGCCACGTTCCGCGCGGAGCTGGCCGCCTCGCACATGATCGGCATCGCGATGCTGCGGTACGTGATCCGCGCCGAGCCGCTGGCCTCCGCCGATCCGGAGGACATCGTGGCGCTGGTCGCCCCCACGCTCCAGCGATACTTGGGCGACCGCTGAACCCCGGCCGGAACCCCGGCCGGAACCCCGGCCGGGGCTGACCATCCAACGGCCACGGCGTCCCGCATTCCGGACGGGCTGTCCAGATCTTGGATCCGGGGCGTACGCTCGAAAGCAGTCTTTTCTTTAACTGTCGGAGGCAGCCCCCCTGCCGAAGGAGCGAGCGACGATGCCGCAGCTGAGGTCCCGCACGGTCACCCACGGACGCAACATGGCGGGCGCGCGCGCCCTTATGCGCGCGTCGGGCGTAGCGAGCGCGGACATCGGCAAGCCGATCATCGCGGTCGCCAACTCGTTCACCGAGTTCGTCCCCGGCCACACCCACCTCGCCCCGGTCGGCCGGATCGTCTCCGAGGCGATCCTGGCGGCGGGCGCGGTCCCGCGCGAGTTCAACACCATCGCCGTGGACGACGGCATCGCGATGGGCCACGGCGGCATGCTCTACAGCCTGCCCTCCCGCGACCTGATCGCCGACTCCGTGGAGTACATGGTCGAGGCGCACTGCGCGGACGCGCTGATCTGCATCTCCAACTGCGACAAGATCACCCCGGGCATGCTGATGGCCGCCATGCGCCTCAACATCCCGACCGTCTTCGTCTCCGGCGGCCCGATGGAGGCCGGCAAGGCCACCCTGGTCGACGGCACGGTCCGCAAGCTCGACCTGGTCAACGCGATCAGCGACGCGGTCGACGAGTCCATCTCCGACGAGGACATGCTCCGCATCGAGGAGAACGCCTGCCCCACCTGCGGCAGCTGTTCCGGCATGTTCACCGCCAACTCGATGAACTGCCTGACCGAGGTCCTCGGCCTCTCCCTCCCCGGCAACGGCTCCGTCCTCGCCACGCACACCGCCCGCAAGGCGCTGTACGAGGACGCCGGCCGCACGGTCGTCGAGATCACCAAGCGCTACTACGAGCAGGACGACGAGACGGTCCTGCCGCGCGCCATCGGCACCCGCGCCGCGTTCGACAACGCGATGGCGCTGGACATCGCCATGGGCGGCTCGACCAACACGATCCTGCACCTGCTGGCCGCCGCCGAGGAAGCGGAGCTGGCGTACGGCCTCGACGACATCAACGAGGTCTCGCGCCGGGTCCCCTGCCTCTCCAAGGTCGCCCCGAACGTCGCCCCCGGCGGTACGTACTACATGGAGGACGTCCACCGGGCCGGCGGTATCCCCGCCCTCATCGGCGAGCTCCACCGCGGCGGCCTGCTCAACGAGGACGTGCACGCGGTGCACTCCGACACCCTCGCCGAGTGGCTGAAGAACTGGGACGTCCGCGGCGGCTCCCCGTCCCCCGAGGCCGTCGAGCTGTGGCACGCCGCCCCCGGCTGCGTCCGCTCCGCCACCGCCTTCTCGCAGTCCGAGCGTTGGGACACCCTCGACCTGGACGCGGCGGGCGGCTGCATCCGCGACGTCGAGCACGCCTACTCCAAGGACGGCGGCCTCGCCGTCCTCAAGGGCAACCTCGCCGTGGACGGCTGTGTCGTGAAGACGGCCGGCGTCGACGAGTCGATCTGGACCTTCGAGGGCCCGGCCGTCGTCTGCGAGTCGCAGGACGAGGCCGTCGACAAGATCCTCCGCAAGGAGATCCAGCCGGGCGACGTCGTCGTCATCCGATACGAGGGCCCGCGCGGCGGCCCCGGCATGCAGGAGATGCTCTACCCCACCTCCTTCCTCAAGGGCCGGGGCCTGGGCAAGGTCTGCGCGCTGGTCACCGACGGTCGCTTCTCCGGCGGCACGTCGGGCCTCTCCATCGGCCACGCCTCGCCCGAGGCGGCCTCCGGCGGCACCATCGCGCTCGTCGAGGACGGCGACCGGATCCGGATCGACATCCCGAACCGCTCCATCGAACTGCTCGTCGACGACGCCGAACTGGCCACCCGACGCGAGGCGCTGAACGGCGTGTACGCGCCGAAGAACCGCGACCGCAAGGTCTCGGCCGCGCTGCGCGCTTACGCGGCGATGGCGACGAGCGCGGACCGCGGCGCGGTCAGGGACGTCTCGAAGCTGGGCTGACGTTCCTGCTCAGGGGCTCGGCTTCCCCGGCACCTTCGGGCACCTCTCCGGAGCCTTCGGGCACCTCCCCGAGGGCTCCGGTGACCGTCCCAGCCCGCCCGGCGGCTCCGGACGGCCTTCTCAGTCCCTCCGGCGACTCTCCCGGTGGCTCCGGGCGACCCGTTCAGTCTCTCCACCGACCATCCCGGCGGCTCAAGGCGCCCCATTCAGTCTCTCCACCGGCCATCCCGGCGGCTCCGGGCGACCCATTTCAGCCCCTCCGGCGAATGAGGAGCGGGTCCGGGGCAGAGCCCCGGGAGGAACCCGAGGGCGGGCCCGGGCCTCACCAGCTGCCCGGCTCCGCCCCGTCCACCGCGAAGACCGACCCGTCCGGCGCCGTCCCCACGACCGTCCGCCCCGCCGCGACCGGGGCGGGCAGGTCGGAGGCGTAGGCGAGCTTCCCGCCGCTCAGCCGCGCCCGGGTCTGCCCCACCAGCGCACCCCGGTCCGTGTCGACGGCCAGCAGCCGCCCGTCCGCGGCGGAGAAGTACAGGTGGCCGCCCTCCCCGAGCACCGGGGCGGAAGCCCGCCCGACCCCCGTCTCCAGCCGCCACAGCTCGGCCTTCGCACCGCCCGCCGCGGTGTCGACGGCCAGCAGCGACCCGCCCCGCGCCAGCAGGTACGCGACGTCCCCGGCCATGACCACCTGCGGCCCGTCCAGCGTGAAGGGCAGCGGGACCCGGGCCGATCCGCCGGTGCCGGGCGCGTACCGGACCAGCTCCGTCGTGTCCGAGTTCTCGTCCATCGCCGTCAGCACCAGCTCCCCGGCACCGGCGGTCCCGACCGGGGTGAGGGCCCCGTCCAGCCGCCGCTGCCAGGACGCCCGGCCGGTCGCGGCGTCCACCGCCGTGACCAGGGTCGACGCGCCGGAGGACGTCTGCTCGAAGGCGTAGGCGAGCCCGGACGCCCCGTCGTACAGGGCGAAGTCGGGCCGGCTGTGCCCCGCCAGCGGCTGCTCCCAGCGGGTCGCCCCGCTCGCCCCGTCCAGCGCCGTCACCGTGCCGTCCTCCGCGACGGTCAGCAGCGTGTCGCCCGCCGGGAACGCGCCACCGGGACTCGCGGACAGGGCGGTGTCCCGGACGGCGGTGCCCTTCACCGGGTCGAACGCGCGCAGCTTCCCGTCCGGACCGGCGGACAGCACGACCCCGCCCGAGACGACCGGAGCGTGGGCGGCCGTGCGCGACGAGGAGGACCGGGCCGACCACAGCACGCGCCCGTCCGCCGGATCGATCCTGGCGGTGCCGCCCCCGGCCGCCGAGCAGTACAGCGCGCCCCCCGCCCCGGCGGTGGAACAGGCGGGCGTGGCGGTGCCGGAGGTCCGCAACGCGGTACGCCACGGGGTGACGGCACCGTCGCCCTGCCCGCCTCCGGCGCCCGCGCGTTCCGGCTCCGGGCGGCTCGCGTCCGTACCGCCGCCCCACACGGCGTACGCCCCGGCGCCCGCTCCCGCCATCAGCAGGAGCAGCGCCGCCGCCACGACCAGCCGGACACGCGGCAGCCGCCGGCGCCGCACCACGGGCACGGGGCCCACATGCGTGTCCGCCTCCGAACCGTCCCGCTCCCGGGCCGGCGGCACCGCCGCCGCGACCACTGCCCGGCGCCGCTGCGACGGCAGGAACGCGTCGGCCTCGTACGACGGGGGCAGCAGCGCCTCCATCACCTCGCCCGGCGTGGGCCGGTCGGCCGGGTCCTTCGCCAGGCACCGGGCGACCAGCGGCGCGAGGTCCTCCGGCACTCCGCCGAGGTCCGGCTGGTCGTGCACCACTTGGTACGCCACGATGTACGGGCTGTCCGAGTCGAACGGACCCCGGCCGGTCGCCGCGTGGACGATCACGGCCCCCAGCGCGAACACGTCGGCCGGCGGCCCGACCTCGCGCGGCCGCTGGAACTGCTCGGGAGCCATATAGGGCGGCGAACCGATCAGCTTGCCCGTCTCGGTGCGCAGATCGCTGTCGTACGGCCGGGAGATCCCGAAGTCGATGACCTTGGGGCCCCCGTCCGTCAGCAGTACGTTGCTCGGCTTCAGATCGCGGTGGATCACGCCCGCCCGGTGGATGTCCCGCAGCGCCTCGGCGAGCCCGGCGGTCAGCCTGCGCAGCTCGGCGGGGGCCATCGGGCCGCTCCGCTTCACCTGCTCGGCGAGCGTGGGCCCGGGAATGTAGAGGGTGGCCATCCAGGGCCGCCCGGCCTCCGGATCGGCGTCGACGACGGGGGCCGTGAACGCCCCGCTCACCCGTCGCGCGGCCGCCACCTCCTGCCGGAACCGCGCCCTGAACTCGGGATCCGCCGCGTACGGCGCGTGCACCACCTTCACGGCGAGCTGCATCCCCGAGGGCGAGCGCGCCAGATGCACGACCCCCATGCCGCCCGAGCCGAGACGGGCCTCCAGACGGTAGGCGCCGGCGTAACTCGGAAACTCCGCTTCCGGATGGGTTCCGGGCTCTCGCAGCGGCGGCATCGCCCACCCCCGTGTGTTCGTGCGCATGCGACGCACGGAGCCTAGTCGATGGTGCGTGCGAGAGGCACGGGGCTTGCTAGCCTGCGCGTCGTACGCGCCTCGCGTACGCGACATCTCAACGGGGGAGGCCCACATGGGCGTTGAAGAGAACACCGCAGAGCCCACGCGCGACGAGGTGGACGGGGCGGAAGGGGCGACGGCCGTGGCGGAGGCCGAGCTGAAGGTGGAGACCACCGCGTCCGGCACCCGCTACCCGGTCGCCCCGGGCTACCGGGTCAACGTCCGCACCGGCCCCGGCACCAGCTACCGCATCGTCAGGACCATGCCGTACGGGCAGAAGATCCCGATCTACTGCCAGAAGCCGGGCGAGACGGTCACCGGCCCGTACGGCACGTCGAACCTCTGGGACAACATCGCCAACGGCCAGTTCGTCGCGGACGCCTACGTCTACACGGGGCGTGACGGCTACGTCGCACCGCGCTGCGACTGACGGCTGCGCCGGGCACCCGGGGGCTGCGGGGATAATCGGCCTCGTGAGCGAGAACAGCGCAGCCCCCGGCACCCCGCCCGCCACGGCCCCGGGCCCGCGGCCCGAGCCCATCCGCTTCTTCGGCACGACCTGGGTCGACCACGACGGCGGTTACGGCCTCCGGCGGGCCGGCGTCGCCGTCGGCTCGCTGGCCACCGCCGTGGCCGCCTGCTTCCTCCTGCGCTTCGCCTACGAGGGGCTGGAGATCGCGGAGGTCGGGGGCATCGTCGGGATGCTGGTGATCGGGATGTTCTCCGTCTGCAGCGCCATCGCGTTCCGCAAGACCTGGGAGGGTTTCGGCGCCCGCCCGAAGGACCCGGGCCGGGAGGACTCCCTGCGCGGCCTGAAGTCGATCGGCTTCATCGGCTCGCTCCTCGCCTACTTCGTCCGCTCGCTCACCGAGGCCCCGGGCGAGAAGCTGCGCCGCACCGAGTACGAGAAGGCCCGCGTCCAGTTCGAGAAGCGCCGCTCGACCCGTACCGGCAACCCGGCGGCCCGCAGGACCTCCGGCCGCAAGCGCCCCAAGCGCGCCTGAGGGCCGGCCCCGCCCCCGCCCGCGTCTGAGAGACGAGACCCAGCAGCCCGCCGACCCCGCGTCGGCGGGCTGCTGGGTCGTTCGGCCCGCGTCCCCACCCCGTGACGAAACCCCATGAGGAGGCCTGGGACGGGACCCCTTGACGGGCGGCACTGTCGAGCGAAGAATTCAACACATGATGAATTACAGGCGCGGGGCCACGCCGACCGAGCCCCCGACGCACCCACCACCACCCCCGGCGATCGAAGCCCGCGGCCTCACCGTCGTCCGGGGCGACCGCACCGTCCTGCGCACCCTCGACTTCACCGTCCGACCCGGCGCCATCACCGGCCTCCTCGGCCCCTCGGGCTGCGGCAAGACCACCCTCATGCGCACCGTGGTCGGCACCCAGGCCAGAGCCACCGGCACCCTCGACGTCCTCGGCCGCCCCGCCGGCGACCCCGCACTGCGCAGCCGCATCGGGTACGTCACCCAGGCGCCCTCCGTCTACACCGACCTCACCGTCCGGCAGAACCTCGACTACTTCGCCGCCGTCCTGCACCCCGGCCGCGCCCACCGGGCCGCCCGCCGCGACGCCGTCACCCGCACCATCGAGGACGTCGACCTCACCCGTCACGCCAACGCCCTCGCCGGGGCGCTCGCCGGCGGCCAGCGCAGCCGCGTCTCGCTGGCCGTCGCCCTCCTCGGCACCCCGGAGCTGCTGGTCCTGGACGAACCGACCGTCGGGCTCGACCCCGTACTCCGCCGCGATCTCTGGGACCTCTTCCACCGCCTGGCAGCCGACCGCTCCACCGCACTCCTCATCTCCTCCCACGTCATGGACGAGGCCGAGCGCTGCCACCGCCTCCTCCTGATGCGGGACGGCCTGATCCTCGCCGAGGACACCCCCGACGCACTGCGCCGCCGCACCGGCACGGAGACCGTCGAGGAAGCGTTCCTCCACCTGGTCGACGAACACCCGGCCGACATGGCCACGCCACCACCCACCCCGCCCCACACCCGGGAGGCCTCCCGATGACGGCCACCGCCCCGCCCGCGACCGAGGGCGCCCCCGCCCGCCCGCTCACCCCGTCCCGCACAGCAGCCACCGCGGGCCGCGTCCTGCGCCAGCTGACCCACGACCCCCGCACGATCGCGCTCCTCGTGATCGTCCCGGTGCTGCTGATCACCCTGCTCCGTTACGTCTTCGACGGCGCGGCCGGGACCTTCGACGCGATCGGGGCCGCCCTCCTCGGCATCTTCCCGCTGATCACGATGTTCCTGGTGACCTCGATCGCCACCCTGCGCGAACGCACCTCGGGCACCCTGGAGCGCCTTCTCGCCCTCCCGCTCGGCAAGGGCGACCTCATCGCGGGCTACGCCCTGGCGTTCGGCGCGGTCGCGGTTCTCCAGTCGGCGCTCGCGACGGCCGTCTCCATCTGGCTGCTGGGCCTGGACGTCACCGGATCACCCTGGCTGCTCCTCCTGGTCGCCCTCCTCGACGCCCTGCTCGGCACCGCGCTCGGCCTGTTCGTCTCCGCGTTCGCCGCGTCCGAGTTCCAGGCGGTCCAGTTCATGCCGGCGGTGATCTTCCCCCAGCTCCTGCTGTGCGGCCTGTTCACCCCGCGCGAGGCGATGCACCCCGCCCTGGAGGCGATCTCGAACGTCCTGCCCATGTCGTACGCGGTCGACGGCATGAACCAGGTCCTCCACCACCCCGACATCACCGGAGACTTCGTCCGCGACATCGCCGTGGTCGCCGGAAGCGCCCTCCTGGTCCTCTGCCTCGGCGCGATCACCCTCCGCCGCCGTACGCCGTGAGAACCCCGATGCGAGGATGACGACGGGACGACGGCCCGCACCAGACGACAGATCACAGCCCAGACCCACAGCCAGAGCACCGCCCAAAGCACAGCCCAGCACCGCCCGGAGGGTGAACGCATGACCCAGACAGTCGCAGTCCTCGGCACCGGCAAGATCGGTGAGGCCCTGCTCAGCGGGATGATCCGGGCGGGCTGGCGACCGGCCGACCTCCTGGTGACCACCCGCCGCGGCGACCGGGCCCAGGAACTCCACACGCGGTACGGGGTCGAGTCCGTCACCAACGCGGAGGCGGCCAGACACGCCGACATCCTCATCCTCGCCGTGAAGCCCCAGGACATGGGCAAGCTCCTGGACGAACTCGCCCCGCACGTCACCGCCGACCGCCTGCTCATCAGCGCCGCGGCCGGCATCACCACCGCTTTCATCGAGGACCGGCTCACCCCGGACACCCCGGTCGTCCGCGTCATGCCCAACACCCCGGTCCTCGTCGACGAGGGCATGTCCGTCATCTCGGCCGGCAGCCACGCCACCGGCGCGCACCTCGCCACCGCCGAGGAGATCTTCGGCGGCGTCGGCAAGACCCTGCGCGTCCCGGAGTCCCAGCAGGACGCGGCGACCGCCCTCTCCGGCTCCGGCCCCGCCTACTTCTACTTCCTGGTCGAGGCCATGACCGACGCGGGCATCCTGCTCGGCCTGCCCCGCGCCCAGGCCCACGACCTCATCGTCCAGGCCGCGATCGGTGCGGCCGTCATGCTCCGGGACAGCGGCGAACACCCGGTCAAGCTCCGTGAAGCCGTCACCAGCCCGGCGGGCACGACCATCAGCGCCATCCGCGAGCTGGAGAACCACGGAGTGCGCGCGGCCCTCATCGCAGCCCTGGAGGCAGCCCGCGACCGCAGCCGCGAACTGGCCTCCGGCAACGGCTGACGACCGGCTCAGCCCCACCGCCCGCCCCCGGCCACCGGCACCACCGGCCGGGGGTTGACACACTCCGGACACCTCCGTAGTGTGCTCCGAGTTGTCCGACGTGAGCGCCGACTCCGGTCGGTCCCCGGACAGCCATTCCGCAGTAACCACGACAGAACGCGCGACCTCGTGTCGCATGGTCTTTCGTGTGCCTGCGCGAAATGAGGAATCCGCGTTCGAAGGAACGCACCCCGATTAGCGTCGGGGCGCAGGATTCCGCTAAAGTCTCACTCGTCGGAACGGCCCAACAGCCGGGAAGACAAACCCCGCTGACTGGGAATCAGGCCCGAAAGGATCTGATAGAGTCGGACTCGCCGGAAAGGGAG
>NZ_JBEZYG010000026.1:0-132205 GCF_040638385.1 Streptomyces sp. NPDC026589 | reverse complement strand
GCCAATGCTTCCCTGGACGCCCTCGCTCTCCACCGCCACCGCTCCGGCCTGCCCGCGACATCCCTCGCATGGGGCTACTGGAACAACACCAGCGGGAACCTGGGCATGGCCAATCAGCCGAGGACGGCCCCGCAGGGCCTGGTGGCACACTCCCGCCAGGAGGGTCTGGAGCTGTTCGACGCGGCACTGCAGTCAGACGACGCGGTGCTCTTGGCGGCCAGGCCGGACTACGCCGCGCTGCGCGCCCAAGCCGCGTCCGGACCCGTACACGTACTCCTGCGGAGCCTCGTGCGTGCCGGCCGTCGCACCGCTCGGCACGTGGCCCCCCGTTGGGGCGGCCTCGCTGAACAGCTGGCCGCCACGCTCCCGGTCCAGCGAGAGCAGATGCTGCTGGATCTGGTCCGGCGCGAGGTCGCTACGGTCCTGCGCCATTCGACACCCGGCAACGTCGACCCCGACCGGGCTTTCCGGGAGGTCGGCTTCGACTCGATGTTGGCCGTTGAACTCCGCAACCGACTCAACGGACTCGTAGGGATCCGCCTCCCTGCCACGATCATCTTCGACCATCCCACACCCCGGAGCCTGATGCGCCATCTGCTCGCCGAACTGTGCCCTGAGGCCGTTGGCGATGTGGCGGGTCGGGAGGACGAGATCCGGAGGGTCCTGGTCACCACGCCTCTGTCCCGGTTCCAGGAACTCGGTCTCATGGAGCAGCTCCTGCAACTGGTGGCGAGTGCCGGTGGTGAAAGTGCCACGGCGCCGGACACCGCCGAACCGAAGCAGGACGGCAAGCGGCTGATCGAGGAGATGGACGCTGACGACCTGGTGGAGCACGCGATGAGGAAAGCCCGGAAGCAGTAGCGGACGCGCGACCGGAACGAATGGAGACAGGGAATGACCAGCTCAGAGCCAAAGCTTGTCGAAGCGCTGCGGGCTTCACTGATCGAGAACGAGCAGCTGGAGAACGAGAACAAGAAGATCCGCGACAGCTTCACTGAACCGATCGCCATCGTGGGCATGGCGTGCCGGTTCCCCGGCGGGGTGTCGTCACCTGAAGAGTTGTGGGAGCTGATCGCCGATGGTCGTTCCGCAGTCGGCGCATTCCCCACCGACCGGGGCTGGGATCTAGAGAACCTGTACGACCCGGACCTCGATCGGGCCGGCACGACTTATGTGCAGCAAGGCGGATTCCTGCACGACGTGGGCGAGTTCGACGCCGGTTTCTTCGGCATCTCACAAAGCGAGGCGCTGGTCATGGACCCGCAGCAGCGTCTGATGCTGGAGACGTCGTGGGAGGCGATCGAACGGGCGGGCATAGACCCGGCTGCTCTGCGTGGCAAGAACGTCGGCGTGTTCGCCGGCGTGGGCGGGCACGATTACGCCACCGGTTTCCACAGCGTCCCCGACGAGCTCGAGGGCTACCTGATGACCGGCGGCTTGGCGAGCGTCGTGTCGGGACGGGTTTCCTACACGCTCGGGTTCGAGGGGCCCGCACTCACGATCGACACGGCCTGCTCGTCGTCCCTGGTAGCCCTGCACATGGCAGTGCAGTCCCTGCGTTCGGGAGAGTCGTCGTTGGCGCTGGCCGGGGGCTCCAGCGTGATGTGCACTCCCGCCGGCTTGGTGTTGGCCTCTCGTATGCGGAGTCTTGCGACGGACGCCCGGTGCAAGGCGTTTGCGGCATCCGCAGATGGAACGAACTCTGCCGAGGGCGTGGGCGTCCTGCTGTTGGAGCGGGTTTCCGATGCCATTCGTAACGGACATGAGATCCTCGGCGTCGTACGGGCCACTGCGGTGAACCAGGATGGCGCGTCCAACGGACTCACCGCGCCGAACGGGCCCTCGCAGCAGCGGGTGATCCGCCAGGCACTCGCTGTCGCTGGTCTGTCGTCCGCCGATGTCGACATCGTCGAGGCGCACGGCACCGGAACCCCCCTGGGTGACCCGATCGAGGCACAGGCCCTGCTCGCCACCTATGGTCAGAGCCGTGACCCCGGACTGCCGCTGTGGCTCGGTTCAGTGAAGTCGAACCTTGGACACGCGGGCCATGCGGCAGGCGTCGCCGGTGTGATCAAGATGGTGATGGCCATGCGGCATGGTGTGCTGCCGCAGACTTTGAACGTGGACGAGCCCACGCCTCAGGTTGACTGGTCCGCTGGAGCGGTCGAGTTGCTGACCGAGGCGCACGAGTGGCCCGAGGTCGGCCGTCCTCGTCGTGCGGGAGTCTCCGGCTTCGGCGTCAGCGGCACCAACGCGCACGTCATCCTGGAGCAGGCGCCCGAGCAGACATCCGTGAACACGTCCGACGAGAAGGCGCGGGTGCTGGGCGACTCGGTTGTGCCACTGGTCCTCTCGGCCCGTGGCGAGGCGGGTCTCGCCGGCCAGGCCCGGCACCTCGGTTCGTACCTGAGGCAACGTCAAGAGCTGGACCTGTTTGACGTCGGCCGGTCGCTGGTGCAGAGCCGGGGTCTTCTCCCCGACCGTGCGATCGTGCTCGCCGAGGACAGGGAAGAGGCGCTGACTGCACTGGACGCCGTGGCCAATGGCGAGTCGGCGACCGGTGTCGTCAAGGGAACGGCCGAGAGCGTAGTAGGCCAAACCGTCTTCGTGTTCCCCGGCCAGGGCGCACAGTGGGCGGGCATGGGAAGGGAACTGCTCGAGTCGTCGCCCGTGTTCGCAACCAGTATGGCCGAGTGCGCCGAGGCGCTTGACCCGCTGACCGGCTGGTCGTTGCTCGATGTGGTGCGGCAGGCGGAGGGCGCCCGGTCCCTTGAGGACATCGACGTCGTGCAGCCGCTGTCGTGGGCGCTGATGCTGTCGCTTGCCGCGCTGTGGGAAGCGTGCGGGGTCGTCCCGGATGCGGTCGTGGGTCATTCCCAGGGCGAGATCGCCGCTGCTTGCTTTGCCGGTGCGCTGTCCCTTCCGGACGCCGCCCGCCTCGTGGTCCACCGGGCCAAGGCCATCCACGCCGAGTTGTCGGGACGCGGAGGCATGGCGTCCCTCGTTGCCGGTGTCAAGGCCGCCTCCGTGCTGGTCGAGGAGTTTGCGGGCCTGGAGATCGCCGCAGTCAACGGACCCTCCTCAGTGGTCGTGACCGGTGAACTGCCCGCCCTGGAAGAGCTGCTCGCCCGGTGCCAGACCGAGGGCATCCACGCCCGCATGATTCACAGGGCCAACGCCGCCGGACACTCCTCACAGATCGATGTGCTGCGCGACTCTTTCCTTGAGGCGCTTACCGGGTTCTCCGGCGGGCCTTCGCGCGTGCCGCTGTACTCCACGGTGACCGGGCGACTCCAGGACACCACGGAGCTGGACGCCGAGTACTGGTATCGCAACCTGCGGCAGACCGTCCAGTTCGACCCGGCCATCCGGTCCCTGGCCGGTGATGGACATGGAGTGTTCATCGAGGTCAGCTCCCACCCTGTGCTGGCGTCGAGCGTCCAGGACGTGCTGGAGGAGCTCCAGGCACCCGCTGTCGTCACCGGGTCGCTGCACCGCGACGAGGGCGGCCCGCGCAGGTTCCTCGCCTCGCTGGCCCACCTGCACACCCACGGCGTTCAGGTCTCCTGGGGCGCCGTCCTGGGCCGCGGTACGGAGCGGCCCGTGGATCTGCCCACGTACGCCTTTCAGCGCCGGCGCTACTGGTTGGATCCGGCAGAGTCCGGTGGGGACGCACCAGGGCTCGGTCTCGAGGCGGCGGACCATCCCCTGCTCGGCGCGGTCACCGAAATCCCCGGCTCGGACGGCGTGCTGTTCACTTCCCGGCTGTCGCTGCGCACGCACCCCTGGCTCGCCGACCACGCGGCCGCCGGAATCGTCCTCCTGCCCGGAGCGGCCTTCGTGGAACTCGCCGTCCGCGCCGGCGACGAGATCGGGTGCAGTCTGGTCGGCGAACTGGTTATCGAGCGCCCCCTGCTGCTGCCCGAGAGCGGCGGTGTCCAGGTACGTGTGTGGGTGGGTGAGCCCGACGAATCTCGCCACCGCACCGTCCAGATTCACTCCCGCTGGGAGGAAGCCGGTCCACGTGGGAGCTGGACCCGTCATGTCTCCGGACGCCTGGTGCCGGAGGAGGGTGGGGCCGATTTCGACCTCACCCAGTGGCCGCCGACGGGCGCCACCGCCGTCGACCCGGACGTACTGGCCCGCGTCTACGACGGCATGGCACAGGCGGGATACGGCCACGGTCCGGCCTTTCAGGGCCTGCGCGGGGCGTGGACGCGCGGCGAGGAGGTGTTCGCCGAGGTCTCCCTGCCCGAGGCAGCGGGCAAGGGCGATGACTACGGGCTGCACCCGGCACTCCTGGACGCGGCCATGCATGCCTGGGTCTTCCGCACCGATATGGCCGGCGAGAGCCCGAAGCTGGCTCTGCCGTTTGTCTGGCGCGACGTCAGACTGCACGCCAGCGGAACCTCCACACTGCGGGTTCACCTCACACCGCTCGCCCCCGACACGATCCGCTTGCGCCTGGCCGACGCCTTCGGCGCACCTGTGGCTGCCGTCGACTCGATGGTCTTGCGACCGGTGGTCCCGGAACTGCTGCGTGTCGGCTCAGGTGCGTCCAAGGAGCAGATGTTCCGTGTGGCCTGGGAGCCCGTCTCCGTCAGGAGCGTGCATGACGAGCTGAACGTCGTACGCGTGACAACTGCCGAGGACGTTCGTGCCGTGGCCGGAACGCCCCCCGGCATGTTCCTCCTCGATGTGGCCGGCGACGGACGTACGGACCTCGCCGCCGTCCGGGACCTCACCGGGCGAGTGCTGGAGGTCGTCCAGGCGTGGCTCGCGGAACCCGCCTTCCAGAACACTCCTCTCGTCGCTCTCACACAAGCCGGTGCGGCCGTCCAGGACGGGGACCCGGCTCCCGATCTGGCCGTTGCAACGGCTGCCGGCTTGCTGCGTTCGGCACAGTCCGAGAACCCGGGCCGCATTCTCCTGGTCGACACGGACGGCACGGCGGCGTCAGCCCGGCGCCTTCCCGATGTACTCGCGTCCGGGCAGCCTCAGGCGGCACTTCGCAGAGGCGCGGTGGCGGTGCCGAGGCTCGTCAAGGCCGCCCCCGCCGACGCCCCTGGCCGCCCACTGAACCCCGAGGGCACGGTCCTGATCACCGGCGGCACGGGTAGGCTGGGGCGCCTGGCGGCCAGGCACCTGGTTGCCCAGCACAAGATCAAAAACCTCATCCTGGTCAGCCGGAGGGGACCGGACGCACCGGGCGCGGCCGAGTTGGAAGCCGAACTCGAGGGGCTCGGGGCGCTCGTCCGAGTCGTAGCGTGCGACGTGTCCGACCGAGACTCCATGGTCGCGCTTCTGGCCTCGGTTCCCAAGGACACCCCCCTTACCGGTGTGATCCACGCAGCCGGAGCGCTGGATGACGGTGTGGTGACGTCCCTGACGCCCGAACAGCTCGACGCTGTGCTCCGTCCGAAGGCCGATGCGGCACACATTCTGGATGAACTCACGCGCGATCTCGACCTCGCGGCCTTCGTCCTGTACTCCTCTCTTTCGGGGATCTTCGGTTCGGCGGGTCAGGGCAACTACGCTGCCGCGAACTCCTACCTCGACGCGCTGGCTGTACGCCGTCATGCTTCCGGATTGCCGGCGACCTCACTGGTGTGGGGATGGTGGGGGCAGGGATCGGACGCGCTGGATAAACTCGCTGAGGTCGAGCTGAAGCGTTTCGACCGCTGGAACAGCGCCGAACTCACGGAGCAAGAGGGCATGGAGCTGTTCGACCTCGCGCTGCTTGACCGGGACGCTGTTCAGGTCCTGACGAAGTTGGAACTCGACGCGCTGTGGGACCAGGCCAACTCCGCATCCGTCCCCCCACTGCTGCGCGGCCTCATCCGCGTCGGTCGGCGGCCCGCCCGTGATGGGGCGACCGGGGCCGACACGCTGGCAGATCGGCTGGCCGGGGCGTCCCCGGACCAGCGAGGAAAGATCTTGGTCGACCTGGTCCAGCGCGAGGTCACCACGATCCTCGGCTACGTGTCTGCGGACGAGATCGGACCGGACTTTTCCTTCTTCGACATCGGTTTCGACTCTCTGACCGCCATCGAACTCAGGAACCGGCTGTCGGCGCTCATCGGCGTCCGCATCCCGGCCACCTTCGCCTTCGAGTACCCGACCGCGGAACTGGCCGCCGAGGAGCTGCTGAAACGCATCGAATCCCCCGCGGACTCGCCGAAATCTGATGGCGCGTCAGACCAGGGCGGCTCCGGCACGTGATCTCAACTTCCCTAGTGACGTGCGGACGAAGGAACTAGGGCGTGTTGCGCAGCACGGCCGGCGCACCGGTCACCGACCCACCCCCTCCGCCACTCGCCGATGACGAACACCCAAGGAGATACGGCATGTTCGACAAAGAAAAGTATCTGGAGTACCTCGGCTTCTCGGGAACGCCCGACGCAAGCCTGGCGACCCTGCGGAAGATCCACCGCGAGCACCAGATGCGGATCCCTTACGACAGTGGTTACGCCCTGGACCTGAACAGCAGTGGTGACGCCCTCGGTCTGGCCCAGGCGTCCTTCGACCTCGACCCGGCCTTCGAGACGATCGTGCTCAGCGGCCGGGGCGGCATCTGCGTCGAATTGAACTTCATGTTCCATCGGCTCCTCGTCGAGTTGGGCTTCGACCTGCAGGTGCTGGCCGCAGCCACCGTCCTGCCGGGGGGAGTGTGGGGCCCTGACATCGAGCACATGGTCATGCGCGTCACCATCGACGGCGAGGACTGGCTCGCCGACGCCGGGCACGCGGGCATCTCCATCGTGGAGCCGCTGCCGTTCTCCGGAGAGACCGTGGTCCAGGACGGCATCGAGTTCCGGTTGACCCGTCGGGAGGAGCACTACTTCCTCGAGTACAAGACCCGCGCCAAAAACTGGCGCGACAGTTACCGATTCCTGCCGGTGACGCGTACCACCGCGGACTGGGCCCGTTGGCGCGACGCCCTGCCGGTGGAGGAGATGGTGGCGCACCCGCGGCGCCGCCGACGGGTCATCGACAACGGGCAGGTCACGCTCACCGCGAACCTCTTCCTGTCCGTTGAGGACGGCGTGGAGCGGCTACGTCTCATCCGGGACGAGAACGAGCTCGAAAAGATCGCCAGCACCTACTGGGGCTGAGCGGACGAACCAGCACGACCGCTTGCGGAAGGCCGGAGATGCTCGGGAAAGCCTCAGCTGAAGTGGCCGCCCCGGCGTATCACCGGCTTCCACAGGACAGAGTGAGGCGGAGTGAGAGAACAGATACCGGTCCACATCGGCGAGCGTTCCTACGATGTGCTGATCGGCCCTGGGGTGCGTTCCATGCTGGCCGAAGTGATCCAGGGGCTCGGTGCCCGGCGGGTGGCCGTCGTGTCGGCCCGGCCCGCGGAATGGGTACCCGACACGGGAGTGGAGACCGTGCTGCTGCCCGCCCGGGACGGTGAGCCGGACAAGACCCTCGCCACCGTCGAGGCCCTGTGCGCGGAGTTCGTACGCTTCGGCCTCACACGCAACGACGCGGTCGTCTCCTGCGGGGGCGGAACCACCACCGACGTGGTCGGCCTGGCCGCCGCCCTGTACCACCGGGGCGTGCCGGTGGTACATCTGCCGACCACGCTGCTGGCCCAGGTCGACGCGAGTGTCGGCGGCAAGACGGCGGTCAACCTGCCCTCCGGTAAGAACCTGGTGGGCGCCTACTGGCAGCCCGCCGCCGTACTGTGCGACACCGACTACCTGTCCACCCTGCCCCGGCGTGAGATGCTCAACGGCCTGGGTGAGATCGCCCGCTGCCACTTCATCGGCGCCGGTGACCTGCGCGGGCTCGGCCTCGCGGAGCGCATCGCGGCCAGTGTGCGGCTCAAGGCCGGCGTCGTCTCGGCCGACGAGCGGGACACCGGCCTGCGACACATCCTCAACTACGGCCACACCCTGGGCCACGCGCTGGAGCTGGCCGGCGGCTTTGCGCTCCGGCACGGCGAGGCCGTCGCGATCGGGACGATCTTCGCGGGCCTGCTCGCCGGGGCTCTGGACCGGATCGGTCCCGAGCGGGTGGCGGAGCACCGGGAGGTCGTCGAGTTCTACGGCCTGCCCACCGCGCTGCCCGAGGGGATCGAGACGGCCGAGCTGATCCGCCTGATGCGCCGGGACAAGAAGGCGCTCACGGGCCTCGCCTTCGTCCTCGACGGGCCCGGGGGAGCGGAGCTGGTCCACGACGTTTCCGAACAGGTCGTCGCGGAGGTTCTGGAGCGCATGCCACGGCAGCCACTCGGGCAACTCGTCGAGTCGGCAGGCTCCCACGGAACGGGAGCCGCGCCGGCATGACGCGCACATCAGAGGCAGCGCACGGCGAGGTCCGGAGCAGCAACGAACTGCTCGCCAATCCCATCGGGGTGAAAATCGGCCCCAGCACAACCCCGGATGAAGCCGTCGAGTACGTCCGCAGGCTCGATCCCCATGCCACGCCCGGGCGGCTGACGTTCATCAGCAGGGTGGGCCACTCCCAGGTCCGCGAGGTGCTGCCGCCGATCGTGGAGAAGGTCACCGCCACCGGCCACCAGGTGGTATGGCAGTGCGACGCGATGCACGCCAACTCCCGCACGACGCCGGATGGCCGCAAGACCCGCCACTTCGACGACATCGTCGCGGAGATCAAGGGCTTCTTCGACGTCCACCGCGCCCTCGGCACTCACCCCGGCGGCCTCCACTTGGAGGCGACCGGTGAGCACGTCACCGAGTGCCTGGGCGGGGCCCGAGGCCTCGGTGAGGCTGACCTGCCGGCCCGCTACCGTACCGCCTGCGACCCTCGCCTGAATGAGGAACAGTCCATGGAACTGGCTGTCACCGTCGCCGATTTGCTCGCAGAGGCCATCCGGCCGGCTGCCCAGCAGATCACCTCTGCCGACCCCTGGAGCCCGCGATGACCAACACCGCCACCCCGCCGCCGGCCCCGATCAGCGGCACCACCCGCTTGTACGCGGTGATCGGCGACCCGGTCGAGCAGGTCCAGTCCCCCGGCCTGCTCAACCCGCTCTTCGCTGAACAGGGCGTCGACGCGGTGCTGGTGCCGGTGCAGGTCCATCCTGGCGATCTGGAACGGGTCGTACGCGGCCTGCAGCGGATCGGTAACCTCGACGGCATCTTCGTCACCGTCCCGCACAAGGCGCACGCCGCCCAGCTCGCCGACCGGCAAAGCCGCACCGTCAAGATCGCCGGAACGGCCAACGTGCTGCGCCGCGAGACCGACGGCAGTTGGCTCGCCGAGAACTTCGACGGTTCCGGTTTCGTGGCTGGCCTCGCCCGCGCCGGGCATGAGATACGAGGCAAGCGGGTCGCGCTCGCCGGGGCCGGCGGGGCGGGCAGCGCTATCGCGTCCGCGTTGCTGACGGCCGGCGCGGACCGGATCGCCGTGACCGACCCGGACCTGTCCAAACGGGACACGCTTGTCGGCCGACTCGACACGTACTGGCCCGGCCGAATCCACGCCGTCGCCGAACTGCCCCTGCATGACAGCGACCTCGCGATCAACGCGACCCCGCTCGGACTGCGATCCAGTGACCCACTGCCGTTCCCGCCCGAAGCCCTCCCGCCCGCAGCGGTGGTGGGCGACATCATCATGAAACCCCACGAGACGCCCCTGCTGCGGCAGGCCGCCGCCCTCGGTCACCACGTCCACCACGGCATCCACATGCTGAACGGTCAAGTGGAGTCCTACTGCGAATTCTTCGGCCTGAGCGCACCCAGGATCGGCTGACGCACACACCCGCCACGATCACCAGCCGACCCACACTCCGACAGGCGGCTACCAGACCGGGGGATGTGGGGTGGTGAGCGCGGTGCCTAACGTGAAAGTCGCACTCTTGGGTCTGATCCTCGAGGTGGAACCTGCGGTCGGCCGCGTGCCCCGCCCACTTTGTGCCGTCCGTCGGCCATCAGCCGAGAAATGTCCGAAGTGGAGATTTGGAGATATATGAACCCGCGACCGGCACCAGAGTTTCCCTCCTGGCCGCAGTACGACGACAGCGAGCGCACCGGCCTGATCCGGGCCCTGGAGCAGGGTCAGTGGTGGCGCATGGGCGGGTCGGAGGTGGACTCCTTCGAGAGTGAGTTCGCCGACTTCCATGGTGCCCCGCATGCGTTGGCCGTCACCAACGGCACCCATGCCCTGGAGCTGGCGCTGCAGTGTCTGGGTGTCGGTCCGGGCACGGAGGTCATCGTGCCGGCCTTCACGTTCATCTCCTCGTCCCAGGCCGCTCAGCGGCTCGGCGCGGTCGCTGTCCCCGTCGACGTCGATCTCGACACGTACAACATCGACGTGGCTGCCGCGGCGTCCGCCGTCACCCCTCGGACCAGGGTGATCATGCCCGTGCACATGGCGGGGCTCATCGCTGACATGGACGCGCTCGACAAGCTTTCCGCGGACACCGGCGTGCCCCTGCTGCAGGACGCCGCCCACGCGCACGGTGCCCGCTGGCAGGGCAAGCGGGTGGGCGAGTTGGGTACGGTCGCCGCGTTCAGCTTCCAGAACGGCAAGCTGATGACCGCCGGC
Organism: Streptomyces sp. NPDC026589; assembly: GCF_040638385.1. Classification (NCBI taxonomy): domain Bacteria; kingdom Bacillati; phylum Actinomycetota; class Actinomycetes; order Kitasatosporales; family Streptomycetaceae; genus Streptomyces; species Streptomyces sp. NPDC026589. Next base: position 121,684 of record NZ_JBEZYG010000026.1, on the reverse strand, counting down.
GAGGGTGGTGCACTGCTTTTCCCCGACGAGGAGACGTACGAGGCCGCCTTCCTGCGGCACAGCTGTGGCCGGCCGCGCACCGACCGCCGCTACATGCACCAGACTGGCGGCACCAACATGCGGCTCAACGAATTTTCTGCGTCCGTGCTCCGCGCCCAGCTGGGCCGCCTCGATGCCCAGCTCACGCTGCGCGCACAGCGCTGGACACTGCTGTCCCGGCTGCTCGGCGAGATCGACGGCGTCGTACCCCAGGGAGGCGATGCGCGCGCCGACCGGAACTCTCACTACATGGCCATGTTCCGGATCCCCGGCATCTCCGAGGAGGGCCGCAACGCCCTCGTCGACACGCTCGTCGGGGCCGGGCTGCCTGCCTTCGCCGCTTTCCGGGCGATCTACCGCACCGACGCGTTCTGGGAGACGGCCGCGCCCGACACCACCGTCGACAGGCTCGCCGCGAGCTGCCCGAACACGGAGGCGATCAGCACCGACTGCATCTGGCTGCACCACCGGGTGCTGCTCGCCTCCGAGGAAGCCCTCCACACCACGGCCGAGATCATCGCCGACGCGGTGGCCGCACGATGAAGGTCCGCGCTGCCGTCGTCGGACTCGGCTGGGCAGGCCGCGAGCTGTGGCTCAGACTGCTGAGCGAGCACAAGGACTTCGAGGTGGTCGCCGCCGTCGACCCCGACCCGGCCTCCCGGGCAGCCGCCGTAGCGATGGGCCTGCCCGCCCACACCACGATCGACGCCCTTGACCCCCGCACGGTCGACATCGCCTTCGTCGCGGTACCCAACCATCTGCACGCCGAGGTAGCGGCCGCCCTGCTCCGCCGCGGGATCTCCGTCTTCCTGGAGAAGCCGGTCTGCCTGACCACCGCCGAGGCCGACGCCCTCGCCGCGGCCGAACAGAACGGCGGGACACTGCTCGCCGGCAGCGCCACCGCCCATCGCGGCGATGTCCAAGAGCTTGCCGGGCTGCTGCCCCAGGTCGGCCGGATCCGCCATGTCACCCTGGCCTGGGTCAGGGCGCGCGGCGTGCCACAGCCCGGCGGCTGGTTCACCCAGCGCAGCAAGTCCGGTGGCGGTGTACTCGTCGACCTCGGCTGGCACCTGCTCGACGTCCTCACCTACCTCCTGGGCCCCGCCCCCGTTACCCAGGTGATCGGCTCGGTCTCCGACGACTTCGTCAGCAGCAGTGCCTGGTCCGCTGCCTGGCGCGAGGACCAGCCCACCGACGTCCCGGCCGGCAACGTCGAGGACACCGCCCGAGGCTTCCTGCTCCGCGAGGACGGCATCTCGGTCTCGCTACAAGCCAGCTGGGCTTCGCACGAGGCGCTGGACGCCTCCGTCATCACCATCGAGGGCAGCGAGGGAACGGCACGGCTGCACTGCACCTTCGGCTTCAGTCCCAACCGGGCCCCCGAAGGGGTGCTGACCCTCACCCGGGAAGGCATCACACAGCAGATCCCGCTGCCCGCCGAGCCGATCGGCACCGAGTACGGACGCCAGCTCGACAGCCTCGCCGGGCTCCTGGCCGACCCGGGCCGACGCGGTGTGGCCGTCGCCCAGGCCCGTAACACCGTCCAGCTGGTCGAAAGCTTCTACGCATCGGCCCGCGCCGCACGACCTGCGGAGCGCGCCCCATTCACCCCCCACACCATGGTGAGGACCGCATGACCACAAGGTCAGAACACATCGCGGCAACGACCTCCGAACAGCACTTCCCAGTCTCCAGACAAGCAGTCATCTTCGATCTCGACGGAGTCGTCGTCGACAGCTTCGCGGTGATGGGCGAGGCCTTCTCCCTCGCCTACGCCGAGGTCGTCGGCCGAGGCGAGGCGCCCTTCGAGGAGTACCAGCGCCATCAGGGCCGCTACTTTCCCGACATCATGCGGATCATGGGTCTTCCGCTGGAGATGGAGGAGCCCTTCGTCCGTGAGAGCTACCGGCTCGCCCCCCACGTTCAGGTGTACGACGGTGTTGTCGATGTGCTGAGGATGCTGAACGAGCGCGGCCTCCGGCTAGCCATCGCCACCGGCAAGGCAGGCGAGCGCGCCCGGTCCCTGCTCGACGTCCTCGGCCTGCTTCCCTACTTCGCCCACGTCATCGGCTCCGACGAGGTGCCCCGGCCCAAGCCCGCCCCCGACATCGTCAGACGCGCGCTCGAACTCCTCAACGTTCCCGCAGACCGGGCCATCATGATCGGCGACGCCCCCACCGACCTGGCCAGCGCCCAAGGCGCCGACGTCACCGCCGCAGCCGCACTGTGGGGCTGCCACGACGAGATCGGACTGCTCGCCGCCGGCCCTGACATCGTCCTGCAACGGCCCGCCGACCTGCTCGTCCTCTGCCCGGCCCTCCCCGGCCACTGAGACGGAATGACAGCCTCACCGCCGTCGTGGCATCTGGGCATCGACATAGGGGGCACAAAGGTCGCCCTGCGCGCCGAGTCGACGGACGGCCGTACCGAGGAGCACACGTTCTTCTGGCCGCACCACGAAGACGGACCGGACAGCGACCTTGCCCTGCTGTCGGACGGCATCACCACCCTGGCGGCCCGCACAGGCGAGGGTTTCCAGGCCGCCGGGGTCGCCGTCCCCGCCACGGTCGGCCCGGACGAGCAGATCACCTCCTGGCCCAGCCGACCGTCATGGACCGGCCTCGCCCTGGGCCCCGCGCTACGCGCCCTCGTGCCCGGAGCGGCCGTCGCATGGGCGGACGACGGCGACGTGGCCGCCCTCGCCGAGGCCGCAGCGGCCGACTGCGCCAATCTGCTCTACGTCGGCGTCGGTACTGGCATCGGCGGCGGCCTGGTCCTGGGCGGCCGGCTGTGCCCCGGCCCGGGCCGCGGCTCCTTCGAACTGGGCCATCTGGTCGTCGAGTTGGGCGGCCCAGTGTGTGTCTGCGGCCGCCAGGGCTGCCTCCAGGCGATAGCTTCGGGGCCGGCCACTCTGGCCCGGGCCGGCGAGCTCCACGGCGAGCCGGTCACCTACGAAGAGCTGCGCGAAGCACTCCGTACCGCCCGCCCGTGGGCTACAGCCGCGATCGACGGCACCTGCCGGGCCCTGGCCACTGCCATCATGGGGGTCACCGAACTGCTCCACCCCGGCCTGGCTGTGATCGGAGGCGGATTCGCGGTAGGCATCGACGACCTGGTCGACCGCATAGCAACCCACCTGACATCCCTCTCGCGTCCAGGCCACCCTGCCCCACCAGTCGCTCCGGCGCGCCTGGGTGGCCTTTCCTCCCTCCAGGGCGCGGTCCACCTTGCCCGAACCGTCACCGACGGAGCCCTACCGCTGTTTTAGGCTGCCCTGCTCCCGGCTCTGCGAAGGCATCCGCGGCGTCGCAGCCGTCAACGGAGCCGGACCGACTGAACTCTGCCCCAATGGACCGCCGAGGCGCATCGGTGGCTGAAACGACATCGGGGAAAGGTGCATGAATTCATTAAAGATTCAAGGAGTCTTGTGCGAAAAGTGAAGGATGCGAGGAAGGCATGCTCATCCACCGCAAAGCTCCGATGGCTCACCGATGAGCAGCAACGCATCTGGCGCTCCTATGTCCACGCGGCCACGCTCCTCGAGGACCACATGTGCCGCCAACTGCAGCGTACTGTGAATATGCCTCATAGCTATTACAGGCTCCTGGTGAACCTCGCAGAGTCCCCTCACCAGCGGCTGCAGATGACAGAGCTGGCGATGCGCGCGAAGATCACCCGGCCCCGGCTCTCGCACGCCGTCGCACGTTTGGAGAAGGACGGCTTGGTACGGCGCGAGGAAGCTCCCTCCGGCAAGCGGGGCACGTTCACGGTGCTCACAGAGGAGGGCCTGGAGGCCCTCGGACGGGCCGCTCCGGGTTATGCGACAGTCGTGCAGCATGCCCTGTTCGACCGGCTCACCCCTCAGCAGCAGGAGTCCCTCGGCGTGATCATGCAGATCGTCACCGATGGACTCCAGGCGGACAAAGCGGGTGCCGACCTTCCCTGGCTACGCTAGGAGTGCTGCTCCCCAGTCTGGTCGACCTGCCGGGCCTGCCCGAGGACACCCGGATCATCATCCGCCGCGCATGCCCGCATCCCGGCGTCCAGCTGCCCCTGTTCGATGTGACGGCTGGTCAGTGTCGATCATCTGGATGAGACCTGCCTCGCCGTCAGGAACGTCCGTTCCTTCTCCGCCTACTCGGATCCACCGAGACGGAGGGCATCCCTGATCTCGCTGAGCTTCACGGGCGTCGACGGGGTCCGCTCCTTCGCCTGTCCACTGAGGCGGAGGGCGTCCTCGATCTCGCTGAGCTTCGCGGGGGACAGGGCGCCTGCCCGCTCGATCAGGTCGCCCCGGGACAGGGTGGTCAGCCACGTGCAGGGAGTAAAGCCCGGACGCGGGAGCGCGAACCGCAGCACGCCTTCGAAGGGCAGTCCTTCCATGGCGCCTACTGCCACTTCGACGGCCAGGCCGCTGATGTCGACGCCCGCCGGAGCGACGATTTGCATCACCCGGATCCCGGACGCATCGTCTCCCGCCAGTAGTACGACCAGCCGCCGCTCGTCGAACTCGGCCCACCAGACTTCGCCACGTTGCACATGTCCTCCTGACACAGGACGGCAGACGGTCGCCGCACGACCCTGACACGCTGTGGAGACGGCTGCGGCCACTGTTGATCATCGGTGCGTGAAGACAAACCATCACGCGGTGGCCGCAGGTCACAGTGTACCCAGCCCGCTGGCAGGAGGCCCGGCGACGTCCGGATCGCAGGCCTGTTAACGCGGGTCGAACCCCGGCTTCGCGTCCGGCAGTTGGTACTCGGCTTGCTGTCGGACCTGCCGCTCAAGAACTCGCTCGGTCATGGCGGAATCACTTTGGTAGCTGCCGCCTTTCGAACCAGCGCGGCCGCCATCGCACGCGGCATCACCGCACTGGAGACGCACGCCGCTCCGGCGCACCGTATCCGGGCTTCGGGAGGCGAGCGCAAGCCGTTGACGGCCACTGACACTGGTCTGTTGCCGGCTCTGGCGATGCTGATCGAGCCGCATACCCGTGGTGATCCCGTCTCCCCGCTCCGCTGGACCACCTCCAGCCCGATCCGCGGCACGATCTGCTGTCGAGCTTGATGGCGCGTCAGTCGAATGGACTCGAAACCCCGGCGCTGAACGGCACAAAGGGAGAACCGCTACTGGAGTACTAGGTGGGCCCGCAGGTCGTCCACCAGCGCCGCCGCTGCACCCAGGCCTGAGGCCGCCCCATACACGTGGTAGTCCGGACGGATCAATACCGCGTCGGCCCCGTGGCGAGCCAGGAAAGTGCGGTAGACGCCGCTCACGTCGGCCACCGACATGTTCTGCGGCGTCCCGTCCTCGGGGAGCAGCGTCACCACGTGCGTGCCCAAATCCGTGAGGAATGCCGACTGCTCCGCGTCGAGGTCGGCGTCCGCGCCCTCTGCCAGCATCAGAACGAAGCCGCGGCCGACCACATCGTCGAAAAGGCCAGTGCCTCCAAGGCTGCGTATCCGGCCCTGGGGGACCACCTCGCCCGCCGGGGATATGGGCGCCCCGTCCACTCTCCGGTGAAGGAGCCCCTCGGTGAGGGGCAACGCCGGGTCGGGGGCCGCCGGACCGCGGCCGCGGCGGCCCGCCAGGATCGTGGAATCGCGCTCGGCCGCAGACACGGGGTCCGTCACGCAGATCACCCGGCCCAGCTGGACTGAGGACAGAATCGACTTGTGTACCTGCGCGCGGCGTTCCTCTGTGTAGGTGTCGAGAAGCGACTCCGGGGCGAGGCCGCCCATGACCAGGTCCAGCTTCCACGCCAGGTTGACGACGTCGCGGATGCCTGAGCACATGCCCTGCCCGGCGAACGGCGGCATCAGATGGGCCGCGTCCCCGGCCAGCAGTACCCGACCGACCCGCCACTGCTCGGCCCAGCGGGACTGGAAGATGTACGTGGTGCTGCGCAGCAGCGTCGCCGTGTCAGGGGTCACCCCGTAGGGAGCGAGAAGCCGCCAGGCAGTTTCCTCCCGGTTCAGGGCCGCGGCACGCTCGCCGGGCAGCCGCATGAACTCCCAGCGCCGATGCCCCGGACCGCTGCCGACCAGGGTGGTAGGCCTGGCAGGGTCACAGATCTGGACGTTGGTGGGGACGAACTCGCCCGTCTCGTGCAGCTGCACATCGCACAGCAGCCACTCGTAGGAAAAGCCGAGATCGGTGACCGGCACATCCAGATGGTCCCGGACGAAGCTGTTGGCACCGTCACAGCCCACCACCCACCTCGCGGTGTACGTCTGGGCTGCGCCGTCCTCGTCCTCGGCCGTCACCACGACCCGGTCGTCCTGCTCCTCGATTCCCACCACCTGGCGGCCCTGTACCACAGTCACTCCGGGCAGCCCGGCTGCCCGCGAGGCCAGCAGTTCCTCGAGGGCGGGCTGGTGCATGGTACTGGCGTCAGGCCACCCGTACGGGCCCTCTGTGCGAAAGGCGATGTCGAGGAGGACCTCACCGTCGGCGGAATGCCACTGGTAACCGGTGGCGGGCTCGGTGATCCGGCCGAGGCTCGAGCCCGTCCCGCAGCCGGCGAGCAGCCGTGCCGTCTCGCCGTCGAAGCTGGTCGCCCTGGGCAGGGTGTAGGGCCGTCGGCGCCGTTCCAGGACGGTGGTCCGTCGGCCGCGCTGTGCCAGCAGGATCCCGAGAGTGGCCCCGACTGGGCCATTGCCGACGACAATCACGTCCACATCTGTCTCGGGGCTCGCGTTGGCGGGCTGCATGTGCGGTGACGTCTCGGGCACGAAAAACCCCTCGTCGCAGGGTGGTTAGCGCAGGCACAACTGCCGGAATCGGAACGGCGCAAGACTAACAATCCGTACGGCGTTCGGGCCGCTCGAGGGCTTGGGACTATCAGATCTGGGGATACGCGGTTCCACCTGCACGAACCTAGACTTCCGATATCCCCTCACCAACCACGAGGAGCTCGTCCGGCATGCCTCAAGCAACGGCGCAGTTCGAGAAATGGGTGAGTATCTCCCACCCCGCGCCGCAGAGCAATGTGCGGCTTGCGTGCTTTCCGTACGCGGGCGGCGCTGCAAGCTTCTTCTTCCCGGTGTCCAAGGCGCTGCACCCGTCGGTGGAGGTGTTGGCCCTCCAGTACCCAGGTCGGCAGACCCGGCTCCACGAACCGAGGATCGAAAACGTCCCCGAGTTCGCGGACCAGATCTTCGCTGCGCTGCGGCACCTGGACGACAAGCCACTGGCCCTGTTCGGCCACAGCATGGGCGCTGTCCTCGCATACGAGGTGGCGCTGCGCATGCAGGACGCCGGGCTGCCTGCGCCGGTACGGCTGTTCGCGTCAGGTCGGCGGGCGCCGTCCCGCTATCGCGACGAGGGGGTGCATGCGGCGAGCGACGCTGAATTCGTGGCCGAGCTCAGGGCGCTCAGCGGAACCGACGAGATGCTGCTCGGCGACCCGGAGGTGCTGGCGATGATCCTGCCTGCCATCCGCAGCGACTACACCGCCATCGAACGGTACCGGCACGAGCCCGGCCGACGCCTCGACTGCCCGGTGACCGTGCTCACCGGAGACAGCGACCCCCGAGTCTCCCTTGATGAGGCCGAGGCATGGGCCGCGCACACCACCGGGGCAAGCGAAACGGAGGTCTTCCGGGGCGGCCACTTCTTCCTCGTGGACCGCGTAGCCGAGGTCATCGGCCTGGTGGCCCGGCGGCTGGGGCCGTTCTGAAAGACCTCCGCGACGTCGCGGCACGCACGAACACCGCGCCGCTCCTTCTCGCCCGGAGGTCACAAGAGAGGCCCCCGGGCCTGCGGACCAATCCGACCCTTTGATCGGGAGAGAAGCCGAGATGCCCCTCGCCGCCCCCGCGCCGGCCATCGGACACCACGCCCTGCTGGTGCTCTTGCTCCAAGGTGCGGTCCTCCTACTGTTCGCCCTCGTCCTCGGCCGGCCGGCGATGCGCTTCAGTCTGCCCGCGGTCACCGGCGAACTACTTGCGGGAGTCCTCGTCGGCCCATCCTCCTGCAGCCGCTACTGCCCAGCTGCTCCGGCTGGCTGCTGCCCGAACAGGCAGCGCAGATGAACCTGCTGGATGCGGTCGGCCACCTGGGCGTGCTGCTGCTGGCCGGCGTCACCGGAGCCGAGATGAACTTCGCCCTGGTCCGTCGGCGCGGCCTCGCCGCGGCCAAAGTCAGCGTCGCGGGCCTGCTCCTGCCCTTGGGCCTCGGCATCGCCACCGGCTTCCTGCTGCCGAGGGCGTTCGTGCCCGCTAGCGCCGATGCGTCCTTCTTCGCGGCGGCGATCGGCCGCCCGCTGGTACGGACCGTACTGCGGTGGGCCGACCGCTCCGAGAGCGCCATTCCCACAGTCCCCGCAGCCGTCGCCAGCGGCGTGGTGGACCCGGCGAAGCTGGAACCTCCGCGGACCATGGTCCTCGCCGTCCTTGCACCGATCTTCTTCAGCCACCGCCGACCTGCGCATGGACCTCACCGCTCTGGCCCGGCCGACCGCCCTGGGCGCGGCCGCCGCGGTGCTTGCCGTGGCCGTCGCCGGCAAGTTCGGCGGCGCGTTCATCGGCGCCCGGCTCAGCAGGCTCAACCGGTGGGAGGCGCTGGCCCTCGGCGCCGGCATGAACTCGCGGGCCGTCGTCGAGGCGATCGTGGCCATGACAGGCCTCCGTCTCGGCGTCCTGAACACCGAGACGTACACGATCGTCGCTCTGGTTGCCATCGTGACGTCCCTGATGGCGCCGCCCATCCTGCGGTACGCATGGCCCACGTCGAGGAGACCGCCGGAACCATGCTCGGGATGGACACCCTGACAGCCGCCCCCGATGGGCCCCCCGGACCGGATGCGGTTCGGACCTTTGAACGACGAGGTGACACATGAGCACGATGCTCCTACTGAACGGTCCCAACCTCGGCATCCTGGGCCGCCGCGAGCCCGAGATCTACGGCACCGACACCCTGGCCGACATCGAGCAGGCGGTCGCAGACGAGGTGAGCGGGCAGGGCTGGAAGGTCCTGTCCCTCCAGCGGGAGTCGGAGGGCGATCTGGTGAGCGCTGTCCACGAGCACGGGCCCGACAGCGTCGGCGCCGTGGTCAACCCTGGCGCCCTGATGATCGCCGGCTGGAGCCTGCGGGACGCGCTCGCGAGCTACGAGCACCCGTGGATCGAGGTGCACCTGAGCAACGTGTGGGCGCGGGAGCAGTTCCGGCACGAATCGATCATCGCTCCGTTGGCCTCCGGCGTCGTGGTAGGCCTCGGCGCGTTCGGCTACCGCCTGGCGGCCCGAGCCCTACTGCACGTAACCGGCGCGGTCCGATGACCAAGCCGACGCCGGACCGGCGCGCCGCCCCTCGACCCCCGTAGACGGCGGCAGATGGGACCTGTACGCGGGGTGAGGGCCGAGCCCGACACAGAAAAACCGATCGTTTCACCAGCCCCACATGGCTTGACGAGGAGCCCGATGATGTCACTCTCCGATGCAGTAAGTGCCGGTGCCGGCCCGCAGGAACTGGCCGCCGCGGAAGTGCCGGCGGAGTTCCTCGCCGCGCACCTGCGGATCGAGGACGAGAAGATCTTCGAGGGGGTCGAAGGCGACCGCGACGTGCGCAAGACCCTCCACGTGGGCACGGTGCCGATGCCGGAACTCGCGCCCGACGAGGTGCTGATAGCCGTCATGGCCAGCTCCATCAACTACAACACGGTCTGGTCCGCGACCTTCGAACCGTTGTCGACCTTCGGCTTCCTCCAGGCCTACGGGCGCCAGGGCGGCTGGGCGAAGCGGCACGACCAGCCCTTCCATGTCCTCGGCTCGGACGCCGCCGGAGTGATCGTCCGCACCGGTTCCGGCGTGCGGCGCTGGCGGGTCGGTGACCACGCGCTGGTCAACGCGGCCTGTGTCGAGGACCAGGAGGCGTCCGTCCAGGCCGACGGGATGCTCAGCGAGAACCAGCTCGCCTGGGGCTTCGAGACCAACTACGGCGGCCTCGCCCACTACACCATCGCCCGGGCCAGCCAGTTGATCCCGAAGCCGGCACACCTGACCTGGGAGGAGGCCGCCTCGGTCCCGGCCTGTGCCGGAACCGCGTACCGGATGCTGGTCAGCGACCGCGGCGCACGGATGAAGCAGGGGGACGTGGTCTTGATCTGGGGCGCGTCCGGCGGACTGGGAGCCTACGCCGTTCAGCTGGTGAAGAACGGCGGCGGCATCGCTGTCGGAGTCGTCGGCTCCGAGGAGAAGGTGCGAGTGGCGCGCGCCCTCGGCTGTGACCTGGTGATCAACCGTGAGGAGTACGACTTCGGCGGTGACGCCGACGACGAGCCGGCGGTCGCGGTGGCGCAGGGGAAACGGCTGGGCCGGCTCATCCGTGACGGCGTGGGCGAGGATCCGCACATCGTCTTCGACCACGTGGGCAAATCCACCTTCGGTACCTCGGTGTTCCTCGCGCGGCGCGGAGGCACCGTGGTGACCTGCGGTTCGAGCACCGGCTACGAGCACCGGTTCGACAACCGCTATCTGTGGATGCGTCTCAAGCGCATCATCGGCAGCCACGTGGCGAACCTCCAGGAACAGGTCGACACCGCACGACTGTTCGACCAGGGGTCGCTGGTGCCCGCACTGACCTCGCTGTTCCCGCTGGAGGAGGCCGGCGAGGCGACCCGGCTGGTGCAGCTCAACCAGCACATAGGCAAGGTGGGCGTGCTTTGCCTGGCCGACCGTCCGGGCCTGGGTGTGACCGACCCCGAGCGGCGCGCCCGGATCGGCGAGGACCGACTGACCCTGATGCGCGCGTACGCGCACGACAGCGGGCCGGCGGCGTGACCATGGAAAGGGAACAGGGGTACGTCACATCCGTGCTGGGGACCGGCGCCTACCTGCCCGAACGGGTGGTGACCAACGAGGAGATCGAGGCCCGGGTACCCGGTGCCTCCGCCGAGTGGATCGCCGGCAGAACCGCCATCGTCGAACGGCGGTACGCGGCACCGGACGAGGCAGCGTCCGACCTGGCTGTCCACGCCGCGCGCGCCGCCTTGGACCAGGCCGGACTGGACGCGGACGGCGTCGACTTCATCATCGTCGCCACGACGACCGGTGACGCCCCGATCCCCTCCACCGCGTCACTGGTGCAACTGGCGCTTGGCGCCCACCGGGCTGCCTGTTTCGACGTCAACATCGCCTGCACCGGGTTCGTCACCGCGCTGTCCATCGCCCGGGCGTACGTGGCGCTGGACCCGACGACGAAGGTCCTGGTCATCGGCACCGACGTGTGGACCCGGTTCATCGACTTCGACGACCGGGCAACCAGTGTTCTGTTCGGGGACGGAGCCGGGGCCGCGGTCATCGGCTCCGTCCCGCATGCGCCCGGCGATCCGGAACGCGGCCTGCTCAAGGTCGAGTTGGTGAGCCGGGCCGACGCCCACGAGCTGATCAGCATGCCGGCCGGGGGCAGCCGCCGTCCCGCCTCCGTCGAGACGGTCGCGGACGGTGGCCACCTGCTGAGCATGCAAGGCCGGGGGGTGCGCGACTTCGTCCTGGACAACGTCCCCGGCCTCATCGCCGGGTTGCTCAAGCGCTCCGGCTACGAACCGGCCGACGTGCAGCATTTCGTGCCGCACCAGGCCAATGGCCGGCTGGTGGCGGAACTGGCCGAGGTCAGTGGTCTGGAGCGGGCAGACGCCCATCTGCCGTTGCGTCACAGCGGCAACATCGGTTCCGCGTCGGTGCCGGTCGCACTTGACGCGGCCAACCGTTCCGGCCTGCTACGGGACGGCGATCTGGTGCTCCTGGCGGGCTTCGGCGCGGGTATGGCGGCCGGTGCCGCCCTGCTGCGCTGGACCGTGACCGAGGGCGGGACTCGATGAGGACGACGGTGGAACGACTGGGCGTGATCGGTTGCGGGACGATGGGCGCCGGCATTGCCGAGGTGAGCCTGCGCGCCGGGGTGGAGGTGACGGTCCTGGTCTCCGCTCCGCACCGGATCGAGGACGCGGTCGGACGGCTGACGGCCGCGTTCGCCCGCGCGGTGGCCAAGGGCCGGATGACGCTGCCGGAACAGGCGGCGGCCATGGCCCGGTTGCGGGTCACCGCCGATGTCGAGAACCTCGCGGACCGGCAGTTCGTCGTGGAGGCCGTGGCCGAGAGACTCGATGTGAAACGACGGGTGTTCAAGGCGGTGGACGGGGTGCTGGCCGACCCTGCGGCCGTCCTGTCCTCGACGACCTCCAGCCTGCTGGTCGGCGATCTGGCGGAGGCCACCGGTAGAGCCGGGTCCGTGGTGGGAATGCACTTCTTCAATCCCGTACCGCTGATGCCCCTGGTCGAGGTGGTGGTGACGGACCGCACCTCACCACAGTGCGCCGCGTCGGCCGAGTCCTTCGCCAGGGACACCCTCGGCAAGGAGGTGATCCGCACCGCGGACCGAAGCGGGTTCGTGGTCAACGCCCTGCTCGTGCCGTATCTGATGGCGGCGGTCAGGATGTACGACCAGGGCATCGCCGACGCTGACGACATCGACCGGGGAATGGTGCTGGGCTGCGGACATCCCATGGGTCCGCTCGCGCTGCTCGACCTGATCGGGATCGACACGATCACCGACGTGGCCCGCTCGATGGCGGAGAACTCCGACGACCTGGTCCCCGAGCTGCCCCCTTTGCTCACCCGGATGGTCCGGGAGGGCAGACTGGGCCGCAAGACGGGCCACGGCTTCCACCGGTACGACGAGTCCTCCGGATCCTGACCCGACGACCGACCCGGGTTCCTCGGGTCGTGGGTGTGCAGGGACGGTGCCGAGGTTCAGGTGGCCGGCCGTGGCACGCCCTAGGCGAGCGAATGCGCTGGTCAGCGCGGACCGCCACGGCCAGATCGCGGCGATCCGCAGGTACGTGCGGCGTCCGCCGCGGGTGATGCGGGCAGCTGCGTTCAGCAGCCGGTGGCGGAGCTTCTTCGGCTCGGCGGCTGCGAGTTCGCCCTCCAGCAGGAGGCGAGTCCGGGCGAGCAGGCCGAGGGCGGTCAGGGATAGCTCCAGCCACGCTCGATTGGCGTGGAAGTGTCGGGAGGGGAAGCGGCCCAAGCCGGTGGTTTTGCCGCAGCGCATGCGGTCCTCGACGCGGGCGTGCGCGCGGTGGCGGACTGGCGTGTCGGGTGCGCCGGCGGGCTGGTTGGTCAGGCCACTGGAAGGGCAGTGTTGGCGAGCGATGGTTCAGCCGCCGGATTCGCCCGCGTGCGGGCTCAGGACACCTGCTCCCACCAGCACGAACAGCAGGATTCCGAGCAGGATTCGGTAGATCACGAACGGCATGAAGCTCTTCGTGGTGATGAATTTCATGAACCACGCGATGACGGCGTATCCGACGAAGAACGCCACCAGCGTCGCGAAGATCGTCGGGCCCCAGGAGATATGCCCCTCGCCCACGTCCTTGAGCTCGTAGGCGCCCGAGGCGAGCACCGCGGGGATCGCCAGCAGGAACGAGTAGCGGGCGGCCGACTCGCGGGTGTAGCCCATCAGCAGACCACCGCTGATCGTCGCGCCCGACCGGGAGACCCCGGGGACCAGCGCCATCGCCTGGCAGAACCCGAAGATCAGACCGTCCCTGACCCCCAACTCCTTGAGCGTCTTGCGCTCCTTCACCACCCGGTGCTTGCCGCCCGACTCGTCGCGCGCGGCAAGCCGGTCGGCGATGCCCAGCACGATGCCCATGCCGATCAGCGTCGTCGCGATCAGCCGGAGATCGCGGAACGGCCCCTCGATCTGGTCCTTGAGCGTGATGCCCAGTACGCCGATGGGGATCGAGCCGACGATGACCAGCCAGCCCATCTGGGCGTCGTGGTCACCGCGCATCGAACGGTCCGTCAGCGAGCGGAACCACGCCGACAGGATGCGTGCGATGTCCTTGCGGAAGTAGATGAGCACCGCCGCCTCCGTGCCGATCTGGCTGATGGCGGTGAAGGCGGCCCCCGGGTCGTGCCAGCCGGCGAACGCGGCGGTCAGCCGCAGATGGGCGCTGGAGGAGATCGGCAGGAACTCGGTCAGTCCCTGAACGAGTCCCAGGACGAATGATTCGAACCAGCTCATGGGGCTTTGGCCATCCCGGAGGTGATCGTGCATCGGCCACGGACGACTGGGCCCGGGCTGCGTGCGGAGTACGGAGTGCGGTCAAGGGCAACAAGCACATCGAGGTCGCGGGCAGCGTATCGCCCGAAGGTAAACATCAGGCCTACTGCACCGGTCGTCCACGTGCCGCCGTACGTTCAGTCCTCCGGCGTGTCGCGGCCGAGCCGGTGGCGCTTGCGCCAGGCGACCAGCGCCCCACCGAGGGCGGACAGCACGATGAAGGCCATGGCGGCCAGGAAGACCGGCGAGGTCGGCGACGCGGCCTCGCTGCCGGCTATCACGTACGCCGCCGTGTTCGGGATCGACCCCAGCCCGGTGGCCAGGAGGAACGGCGGGGCGCTCATCCGGGAGGTCGCCGCGCAGTAGTTGGCGGCGGCGAACGGGATCCCGGGGAAGAGCCGCAGCGCCAGGACGGACCGGAAGCCGTGCCGGCTCAGCACCCCGTCCGCGGCGGTCAGCAGCCTCCCGCGCAACAGGGTCCGCAGCGCGTCCTGGCCCAGCACCCGGCCCAGCATGAACGACACGCCCGCGCCCAGCACCGTGCCCGCCAACGCCGCCGCGAGACCCGCCTGCGCGCCGAACAACGCGCCCGCGGCGATGTTGAGCAGCGGGCGCGGCACGAAGGCGACCGTCAGCGCCCCGTACGCCAGCCCGAAGAGCATCGCGGCCGTGCCCCCAGTCAGCTGGGGCGGCCAGCCCGACGCCAGCAGCCGCTGTGGTTCGAACAGCAGCATCGTCGAAGCGGCCCCCAGCAGGACGACCACGAGCAGGGAGAACCGGGACCACGGCGACAGCAGCGCCCGGGAGAGGCGCAGGGCGGGACCGGTGGCGGGCCGGGCGGAGGGGACGGGGTCGAACATTCGGGGAGAGTAACCGAAAACGCTGTGTGATCGCCGTAATGTGCCTCGCGTGAACCCCGACGCCGACGCCCACGACCCGCCGGACAGCACCCTCGCCGACACCGTCCTGGAGCGGCTCGTCGCCGTCTACGCCCCGGCCGCCGACCCCGTACGGGGCGAGGGAGCCGCCGCGTACATGAAGCACGTCGCCCCCTTCCTCGGGATCCCCGCCCCCGAGCGCCGGGCCCTGTCGCGGACCGTGCTGGCGGGCGCCGGGCGGCCGGACGAGGCGGACTGCACGGCGATCGCGCTGCGCTGCTGGCGGCTGCCCGAGCGGGAGTACCAGTACTTCGCCGCCGACTACCTTCGCCGGTACGTGGGCCGCTGCACCTCGGGCTTCCTGCCCGTCCTGCACCACCTCGTGACCACCGTCCCCTGGTGGGACACGGTCGACGCGCTGGCCGCGCATGTCGCGGGACCCCTGGTCGCCGCCGATCCGGCACTCGCCCGGGAGATGGACCGGTGGATCGACGACCCCAGCCTCTGGGCGGCCAGGACCGCCCTCCTGCACCAGCTGCGCTACCGGGAAGCCACCGACACCGACCGGCTCTTCGGCTACTGCCTGCGCCGCGCGGACCACCCCGACTTCTTCCTCCGCAAGGCGATCGGCTGGGCCCTGCGGGAGTACGCCAGGACCGACCCCACCGCCGTACGCGACTTCGTCCAGGGAGCCGGAACCCGCCTGTCGCCGCTCTCCGCGCGCGAGGCGCTCAAGAACCTCTGAGGCGGAGGGAATGCCGCGCGAAGGCCGGGAAAACCATTCGACGCGGCCGCCCCGCCCGGCCATGATCGGGGGCATGTTCCGGTACGCCTTCCCCGCAGCGCCGTCCGCAGTCGCGGACGCGCCGAAGGCTGCCGCGAACGACGCGGCCCTCGCGGCGGCGTTCTCCGCGGAAGCGGCAGCGGCAGCGTGCACCGCTGCCGCAGCGCCCATCGGCGGCGCCCGAAGCTGACCCTCCTCCGACAGTCCGGCGGACCCCGTAAGGGGAGGGTCGGCGGGGCCCTGGGGTCTTCTCTTCTCAGCTTCGAGTTCTTCAAGGAACGAGCCATGTCCAAGACGGCATACGTACGCACCAAGCCGCACCTCAACATCGGCACCATGGGCCACGTCGACCACGGCAAGACCACCCTCACCGCCGCCATCACCAAGGTCCTCAGCGAGCGCGGCGGCAGCTCCACCTCCTACGTGTCCTTCGACCGGATCGACCGGGCCCCCGAGGAGGCCCAGCGCGGCATCACCATCAACATCGCGCACGTCGAGTACGAAACCGACACCCGCCACTACGCGCACGTCGACATGCCCGGACACGCCGACTACATCAAGAACATGGTGACCGGAGCGGCGCAGCTCGACGGGGCGATCCTCGTCGTCTCCGCGCTCGACGGGATCATGCCGCAGACCGCCGAGCACGTCCTGCTGGCCCGTCAAGTGGGCGTCGACCACATCGTCGTCGCCCTCAACAAGGCCGACGCGAGCGACCCCGAGCTGACCGACCTGGTCGAGCTGGAGGTCCGCGAACTGCTCTCCGCGCACGGGTACGGGGGCGACACCGTCCCCGTGGTCCGGGTCTCCGGGCTCAGGGCGCTGGAGGGCGACCCACGGTGGACGGCGGCGATCGAGGGGCTGCTGGACGCCGTCGACACGTACGTACCGATTCCGGTGCGCTACACCGACGCGCCGTTCCTGCTGTCCGTCGAGAACGTCCTGACCATCACCGGCCGGGGCACCGTCGTCACCGGCGCCGTCGAGCGCGGCACCGTCCGCGTCGGTGACCGGGTCGCGGTGCTCGGCGCGGACGTCGAGACGGTCGTCACCGGTCTGGAGACCTTCGGCAAACCGATGGAGTCCGCCGAGGCCGGGGACAACGTCGCGCTGCTGCTGCGCGGGGTGGAGCGCGACCGGGTCCGCCGCGGCCATGTGGTGGCCGCGCCCGGCAGCGTGGTGCCGAGCCGCCGGTTCACCGCCCAGGTGTACGTCCTGTCGACGAAGGAGGGCGGCCGGTCGACCCCGGTGACCACCGGCTACCGGCCGCAGTTCTACATCCGTACGGCGGACGTCGTCGGCGATGTCGACCTCGGCGAGCCGGCCCTCGCGCGCCCCGGCGACACGGTCACGATGACCGTGGAGCTGGGCCGTGACGTGCCACTGGAGTCCGGTCTCGGCTTCGCGATCCGCGAGGGCGGCCGCACGGTCGGCGCGGGCACGGTCACCGCGCTGCTCTGAGCACCACCGCTGCCCGTCACCCCCCGCCCCCCGGGGGCGGCGGGCAGCGGGGGCGCGAGAGGCGACAATGGAGGCGTGAACGAGCCGATACCCGTCATCCGCGAGGTCGACTGCGGCACCGCCCGGCTGCTGCCCGACGTGGACCGCGACCGGGCGTGGCTGCTCACGGTCGACGACGCCCCCCAGTCCTACGTCGACCTCGACGACCCGTCCCACCTGGAGTTCGAGTACGTGCGCCGGCTCGCCCACGTCGTGGACGGTGCGGCCGGGCCGGGCGAGCCCCTGGACGTCCTGCACCTGGGCGGCGGGGCGCTGACCCTGCCGCGCTACGTGGCGGCGACCCGCCCCGGATCGCGCCAGGACGTCGTCGACGCGGACCGCGAGCTGCTGCGGCTGGTCCGGGAGCATCTGCCGCTGCCCGAGGGCAGCGGCATCTCCCTGCACGCGGCCGACGCCCGCGAGCGGCTGGAGGCGGCTGTCCCCGCCTCCGCCGACCTCCTGATCGCGGACGTCTTCGGCGGCTCCCGTGTTCCCGCGCACCTCACGTCCGTCGAGTACGCGCGGGCCGTGGGCCGGGCGCTGCACGGGGACGGGATCTACGCCGCCAACCTGGCCGACAGTGCGCCGTTCGCCTTCCTCCGCTCCCAGCTGGCGAACTTCGCCGCGGTCTTCCCGGAAGTCGCGCTGATCGGGGAACCGGCCGTACTGCGCGGGCGGCGCTTCGGCAACGTCGTCCTGCTCGCCTCGTACGCACCCCTCGACGTGGCCCCGCTCGTCCGCGCCTGCGCCGCCGACGCCTTTCCCGCACGGGTCACCCACGGCCCCGCGCTGACCCGGTTCATCGGCGGGGCCCGCCCGGTTCCGGATGCGGAAGCGGTCGCCTCGCCCGAACCGCCCGACGGAGCCTTCAGCGTCGGCTGAGGCTCCGTCGGGCGGTTCGGGGGCGGGAGGGGACGGGGCGGGTGCGGGTCAGCCGGTGGGCTGGCCGGAGAGGCGGACCGTGCTCAGGATCTTCTGGATGGTGGTGTCCGGAAGCTCGTCCTTGACGCCGGCGGCGGCGTAGAGGACCCAGGTCGAGTAGTCGCCCTTGGAGTTCTTGAAGGAGAAGGCGATCGACTTCCCGTCGCTGTCGCACTTCTCCTTGTTGGCGAGGCCCAGCGCGGTGCCCTGGACGACGCTGCCGGAGAGACCCGACTCGGTGGTGTACGCCTTGGGTTTGCTGGTCTTGACCTTGGTCTTGGGGTCCAGCTGGGCGTAGGCCGCCCACACCCAGTTGGCGGCCTCGATCCTCGCGGCCTCGTCGGTGCTCTTGGCGCCCTGGGCGCCCTTCGTCCCGACGCCGGCCAGCCCGGTGTCCTCCTGGCTGCCGTCCCCGTCGGAGTCGTCGACGCACCACTTGCTCTTGTAGTAGGCGGGTGCGGAGAAGCCGGCGACCGGCTTGCCGGTGGGCTCCTTGGCGTCCTCGAAGCCGGAGAACATTCCCGCGCTCGCGACCTCCCAGTCACCGGGAACGTCGAACTGCGTGCCCCACTTGGGGTTGGTGACGACCTTCCAGCCCGGAACGACCGGCTTGGGGTCGCTGTCGGAGCCCCGCGGGTTCTCGGCGGGCGGCGCGGAGCCGGTTTCCGTCTCGCCGGGCTTGGCGCTCGGCGACGCGGACTTCTTGTCGTCGGCGACGGTCTTGCCGTCGTCGTCCTTGCCGAGGACGAGGAAACCGGTGACGCCCGCCGCGACGACGACGGCCGTCGCCGCGACGATCGCCACGATCGTCGTCTTCTTCTTGTCGTCGCCGGGCTTCGGCCCGCCGGGCGGGCCCGGGACGGCGTACTGCGGCACCGTCGGCTGCTGGTAGGGATGGGGCTGCTGGTACCCGGGCTGCCCGGCGGGCGGGCCCTGCGGGTATCCGTAGCCCGGCTCCGTGGGCTGCCCCGGCTGACCCTGCGGCGGATATCCCGGTTGCTGATAGGGATTCGGCTGCTGGTACCCCGGCTGCTGGTACGGGTTCTGGTTCTGGTCCTGCGGGTTCTGCTCGCCCCCGGGCGGCTGCGTTCCTGGCCACATGGCCAGTAACCATAGAGGGCTCGCCAGGCCACTTCTACGGCCGCCCTGTCCCAGAGCCGTCACAAGGGGATGGCCAAACGGTGCTACTGGTGAGTAACCTTCGGGCATGAGCGCTGAACAGATGACCGTGGGCGAGATGCTCGTCGCGACGGTCCCGATGGCCCGCACCCTCAACCTCGACTTCCTGGAGACGACGCCGGAGCGCGCCGTCGTCCGGCTGCCCGACCAGGCGGAATACCACAACCACCTCGGCGGACCCCACGCCGGAGCGATGTTCACGCTCGCCGAGTCCGCCAGCGGCGCGATCGTCATCGCGGCCTTCGGCGACCAGATGTCGCGCGCCGTGCCGCTCGCCGTGAAGGCCGAGATCGGCTACAGGAAACTCGCCAAGGGCGAGGTCACGGCGACCGCGACCCTCGGCCGCCCCATAGCCGACGTCGTCGCCGAGCTGGACGCGGGACAGCGGCCGGAATTCCCCGTCGCCATCGAGATCCGGCGCGCCGACGGCGCGGTCACCGGCGAGATGACCGTCGTGTGGACCCTGCGCCCCAACAGCTGAGACGTTCCCACGGCTGAGGATCCGCCGTACGCATCCGGGCCGCCGCCCCTCCCCGAACGGGAGGGGCGGCGGCCCGGTGCGCTGTGGCCAGGTCCGGGCATCAGCCCCCGTGCGCCTCGCGGTGCGCCTTCGCCAGCTCCACGTACCCGGCCGCGTTGAAGCGGATGCCCTCCAGCTCCTCGACGGTCAGTGGCCGCTTCACCTTCGCGGGCACCCCCGCGACGAGCGAGCCCGGCGGCACCCGCATCCCCTGCGGCACAAGGGCCTGCGCCGCGACCAGCGAACCCGCCCCGATGTGCGCGCCGTTGAGCACCGTGGCGCCCATTCCCACCAGCACGTCGTCCTCGATCACACAGCCGTGCAGCACCGCGTTGTGACCGACCGAGACCCGCGCGCCCACGGTGAGCGGGAACCCGGGGTCGGTGTGCACGCTGCAGTTGTCCTGGATGTTGCTGTCGGGGCCGAGCGTGATGGGACCGCAGTCGGCGCGCAGCACGGCCTGGTACCAGACGCTGGAGCCCGGGGCGAGCGTCACCTCGCCGATCACCACGGAGGTCGGGGCCACGAACGCGTCCACATCGATGTCCGGCTCCTTGCCGCCCATGCCCGTGATCAACGCCTGCTCCGCCATCGCCTGCTCCTTCGCGCCGGTGTGGTGCTTCCGGGCCTTCCCGCCGAATCGTCGGATCCGCCGGACCGGGCCGTCTCACACGGTAGGGGACAGCTTCCCGCGCACGCCGCCCGGTGGGGCGAACATCACAGGTCATCGCACGGGTCGCCCACCGCGCCGCCGACTACCGTGAGCGCGTGCCGAAGAACCGGAACGCGTTCTCCTTCCTCGCCCGCGGGCCGCGCCGCGCCGCCTCCCGCGCGGTCCACCTCGGCTGGGCCTGGGCACAGCGGGCGGGCGCGGTCACCGCCGAGCACCCCGGGCGGCTGCTGTTCCGCGCGATCGGCACGGGGACCCGGCTCGCCTTCCCGCAGGGGACCGTGTTCGGGGAGCCGTGGATCGAGCTCGGCGCGCACTGCGTCATCGGCGAGCAGGTCACGCTCACGGCCGGGATGATGCCGGACCTGGACCTCGGCCCCGACACCGTCCTCACGCTGGGCGACGGCGTGGTGCTGGGGCGCGGCAGCCATGTGATCGCGGACACGACGGTGACGATCGGCCCGGACACGTACTGCGGCCCGTACGTCTACATCACCTCGACCAACCACAGCTACGACGACCCCCACGAGCCCGTGGGCAAGCAGTGGCCACGGATGGAACCGGTGGCGATCGGGCCCGGCTGCTGGATCGGCACCGGCGCGGTGATCCTGCCCGGCGCCCGGCTCGGCCGGAACGTCGTGGTCGCCGCGGGCGCGGTCGTCCGGGGCGAGGTCCCCGACCACGCGGTGGTCGCGGGGGCCCCCGCCCGCGTCGTCCGCAGCTGGGACCCGGAGAAGGGCTGGCAGCCGCCCCTGCGCACACCGGCGCCCGTGCCGATCCCCGAAGGCGTCACGCCCGAACAGCTGCTGGCCCTCGCGGAGCTGGACGAGGCGCGCGAAACACCGTAGGCCCGCGGTGGCGGTTCAGCCCGCCGGACGCGGGAGCGCACCGTGGCGCAGTGCAATATTCTTGACCCCGGCATGCGCCGTACGCGACCCAGCACGCCGCACCCAGTACGCCGTACTGCGCCGCCCGCACTCCGCCATCCACCGCAGGGACGGTACGTGTCCGACCTCGACCAGCTCACCCAGTCGCTGGCCCGCAACCTCAAGCGCTGGCGCGGGGAGCGCGGCTTCACCCTCGACGCCCTCGCGGCCCGCGCCGGGGTCAGCCGCGGGATGATCATCCAGATCGAGCAGGCGCGGACGAACCCGAGCGTCGGCACCACCGTCAAACTGGCCGACGCGCTCGGCGTCAGCATCACCACCCTCCTCGACCACGAGCAGGGCGCCCAGGTCCGGCTGGTCCCGGAGAGCCGGGCGGTCCGCATGTGGTCCACCGATGCGGGCAGCTCCACCACGCTGCTCGTCGGCGCCGAGGCCCGCGGCCCGCTCGAACTGTGGACCTGCCGGCTGATGCCCGGGGAGGGCACCACCTCCGACCCGCACCCCGAGGGAACCGTCGAACTCCTCCATGTGACCGAGGGCGAACTGACCCTCGTCGTCGACGGCCGCATCCATCCCGTCCCCGCCGGAACCTCCGCCACCTTCGAGGCGCACGTGCCGCACGGCTACCGCAACGAGGGCTCCGAACCGGCCGTGTTCACCATGGTCGTCGCCATCCCGCCCGTCCGCTGAGACGCCCGGACGGTCCCGCCCCCGCCGCTGCTAGCGTGAGCGCCATGCGCGCACCCATCGGCACCTTCGAGGACGCCGCTCCCACCTCGGAACGGCTCGACCTGCTCCCCGCCCCCGTCGTCACGGCCCTGACCGCCGGCTGGGGCGAGTTCACCGCCGAGCAGGTCGTCCACGTCGACAGCGACCCGGCCGTCGCGGACACCGCGGTCTTCGCCGAGCACTACGGCGTGGAGCTGCTGGACACCTCGGCCAACTGCGTCGTCGTGGCGGGCAAGCGCGGCCAGGACCTCACCCTCGCCGCCTGCGTCGTGCTCTCCCGCACCCGGGTCGACGTCAACGGGGCGGTCCGCAGACACCTCGGCGCCCGCAAGGCCTCGTTCGCGTCGATGGACACGGCGGTCGGCGAGAGCGGCATGGAGTACGGCGGCATCACCCCGATCGGCCTGCCCGCCGCCTGGCCCCTCCTGCTGGACCCCGCCGTGGTGGACGAGGAGTGGGTCCTGATCGGCAGCGGCAGCCGACGCGGCAAGCTCATCGTCCCCGGCAAGGCGCTCGCCGCCCTCCCGGGCGCCGTCCTCGTCGAGGGCCTCGGCGTCTGAACGCGGGCGCCGGGACCCGGGTCAGAAGAGCGGCGGGTCGACGCGCCGTACCGATCGGTCGGCGCCCTTCAACACGTCGATCACGCGCTCGCGCGTGTCGCCCACCCGGTCCGTGACGCGTAGCCGCACGTGGAGGCCCGGACTTCCGCCGGCGCTTCCTCGGTGAACCAGCCGATCGACGTCGGCCCCTGCGCGGGAAGGGGCTTGTCGGCGCCGATGAAGTGCAGGGAGAAGACGCTATTCCTCCGTATCGCCCGCTGCCACGTCCGCATGCCTCGGTCCCCCCGTCGGCCCCTGTTCGAGCAGAGTCACTCCAGGGACTCCGAAAGCGGCCCGACAGAGCGCGTGTTCGGGCAGTCGCTCCCTCTCAGCCGCCGGTCCGCCGGTGCTCCGTGAGCCAGTCCGTGGCGAAGTCGACGGCGGCGCGCAGCCGGACGAGCCTGCAGTCGGCAGCGCCCACGCGTCCCGCGCGTACGGCACCGTCCGCCGCGACCTCCTCGAACGCCGCGCCCAGGGCGGCGAAGTCCCCGTCGTCCAGGGCGACGTCCTCGTACTCCCACCACCGGCGCACTCCCCACGACGCCACCACACAGCGGTAGCTCCGACGCGGCGGACCGGGCATCCGGTACTCGCCCAGATGGAACGCCGTACACGTGGCGTAGACGGTGCCGAGCAACAGAATCCGGGCATCCGCCTCGTACAGCCGGGCCAGCGGCGAGTCCTCCCCGAGATGGCAGTCGGCCCGGTGCCCGGCGAGCAGCCGGGCCGCTTGCGGACCGAGCGCCGCGAACGAGGTCTGCGGATGCGCGCTGCGCCAGGCCCCCGCGGTCGTCCGCACGGTCTCGGCCAGCGCACCCATCGACGGCGCGGGGGTCAGCGCCGGGTCGTACGGCTCCATCGAGGCCCGCACGGCGTCGACGGCCCCCGCGTCCAGGCCCCGTACCCGCTCGCGGTAGTGCGGGGAGGTGTCGGAGTTCTCCGGGGTGAAGGCGGGGACCACCAGGGTCCCCGTCGGCCCCACGGCCCGGCGGAGCGCGCCCAGCACGCCCCGCGCACCGTCCGCCACCGGTCCCAGCGAGCGCAGCGAGGCGTGCACCAGGAGCACATCGCCGGGCCGTACGCCCAGCGCGGTCAGAGCGGCCGTCGTCCTGGCCCTGTCGAGCAGGTCTGCGTCGAGTACGTCGTCCACGGCGGAGATTCTTCCCGTCCCGGGAGGCCTCCCACACCCCGGCCGCTCAGGCGGGCCGTCCCAGCCGCGGGATCTCGATCGCCGGGCACCGGTCCATGACCATGTCCAGCCCCGCCGCGCGCGTCCGCCCGAAGGCGTCCGGGTCCACGACGCCGAGCTGGAACCACACCGCCTTCGCGCCCACCGCCGCCGCCTCGTCCGCGACCCCGCCCGCCAGCTCGCTGTTGACGAACACGTCCACCACGTCGACCGGGAAGGGGATGTCCGCGAGCGAGGCGTACCCCTGCTCCCCGTGCACGGTCTCGGCCTTCGGATGTACGGGCACCACCCGCTTGCCGAACCGCTGAAGGACCTCCGCCACACCGAAGGCCGCCCGGGAACGGTTGCCGGACAGGCCCACCACCGCCCAGGTGTCGCCCGTGTCCTGGAGAATCCGCCTGATCGTCGCGGGGTCCGCGTACGAGTCCGCCGCGCTGCTGCCGTCTGCGTTCATGCCGGGACAACCGACGACCCCCGCCCCCTCATTCCCGCCGGAGCCCGTCCTCCCGGCGGCGCATAGGGTGGACGGATGCAGGAGCAGTACCGGACCGTCGCCCGCGCGGGTGTGCACGGATGCGAGATCAACCGATCCCGTTTCCTCTGCTCCCTCGCCCCCGCCGCCACCGAACAGGAAGCGCAGGACTTCCTCGCCCGCGTCCGCAAGGAGCACCCGACCGCCTCCCACAACTGCTTCGCGTACGTGATCGGCGCCGACGCCTCCGTACAGAAGGCGAGCGACGACGGTGAACCCGGCGGGACCGCGGGTGTCCCGATGCTCCAGATGCTCATGAGGCGGGAGGTGCGGTATGCCGTGGCGGTCGTCACCCGCTACTACGGCGGGGTCAAACTCGGCGCGGGCGGGCTGATCCGGGCGTACGGGGGAGTGGTCGGCGAAGCCCTGGACGTGCTCGGCACCATCACCCGGCAGCGCTTCCGGCTCGCCACGATCCTGGTCGACCACCAACGGGCCGGAAAGCTGGAGAACGATCTGCGGGCCACCGGGCGGGACGTCCGCGAGGTGCGGTACGCCGAGGCCGTCACCATCGACATCGGGCTGCCGGACGGCGACGTCGAGGCGTTCACCGCCTGGCTCGCCGACGCGACCGCGGGGACCGCCGTGCTGGAGCTGGGCGGCGAGGCGTACGGCGACGTGTGACGGCGACCCGCGATGGCGCCGACGTGCGAACGCGCGCGATGAGGGCAATCCCACGGACACCGAAATCATGATCGATGCGTGTTCGGCGGCCCGGCGGCGATAGCGTGGTCCGTGCCGAGCGGGATCACGGGCCGCCGGTGCGCGGCCCACGGGGTGGAGGACGACGACGATGCAGGCCACAACCGGCGCGATGACGATGCGGCCCGCGACGGGCGGGACGGCCGGGCAGGCCGCGACGGGCGGAACGGCGATGCGGGCCGCGACGGGCGGAACGGCGATGCGGGCCGCGACGGGCGGAACGGCCGGGCAGGCCGCGACCGGCGGAGCGACGGCGCCGACCGGATCCGCCGGAGTGATGGCGTGAGGATCCTGCACACCTCGGACTGGCACCTGGGCCGGTCCTTCCACCGCGTCTCCCTCCTCGACGCCCAGGCCGCCTACCTCGACCATCTCGTGGCGACCGTCCGGGAACGCGAGGTGGACGTCGTCCTCGTCGCGGGCGACGTCTACGACCGGGCCGTGCCGCCGCTCACCGCCGTCGAGCTGTTCGACCGCGCGCTGCACCGGCTCGCCGCCGTCGGCGTCCCCACCGTCATGATCTCCGGCAACCATGACTCGGCCCGCCGGCTCGGTGTCGGCGCCGGGCTCTTCGAGCGGGCCGGGATCCACCTGCGGACCGACCCGGAGAACTGCTCCACCCCCGTCGTGCTCGCCGACGACCACGGCGACGTGGCGTTCTACGGGCTGCCCTACCTGGAACCGGCCCTGGTCAAGGATGTCCTCCGGGCGGACAGGGCCGGTCACGAGGCGGTCCTCACCGCCGCGATGGACCGGGTCCGTGCCGACCTCGCCACCCGCCCGAAGGGCACCCGCTCCGTCGTCCTCGCGCACGCCTTCGTGGCGGGCGGGGAGCCCAGCGACAGCGAACGCGACATCACCGTCGGCGGGGTCGCGGCGGTTCCGGCCGGGGTCTTCGACGGCGTCGGCTACGCGGCCCTCGGCCATCTCCACGGCTCCCAGCGGGTCACGAGCCGCGTCCGCTACTCCGGCTCCCCGCTCGCTTACTCCTTCTCCGAGGCCGACCACCGCAAGACCATGTGGCTCATCGACCTCGACGGCGACGGGGACATCGCGGCCGAGGAACGGATCGACTGCCCCGTGGAGCGGCCCCTCGCCCGGCTCCGCGGCCGGCTCGACACCCTCCTGGAGGACCCCGCCCTGGACCGACACGAGCACGCCTGGGTCGAGGCCACCCTCACCGACCCGGTGCGCCCCGCCGAACCCATGGCCCGCCTGGCCCGGCGCTTCCCCCATACCCTCAGCCTGGTCTTCGACCCCGAGCGGCCGCCGGACGACCCGGGGGCGTCCTACGCCCAGCGCCTCCAGGGCCGCGACGACCACCAGATCGCCGAGGACTTCGTCGCCCACGTCCGCGGCGGCAGCGGCCCCAGCGACCTCGAACGCACCGTGCTGCGCGCTGCGTTCGACGACGTACGGGTGGACGAGACCGTGCGCGAGGTGTCCCGGTGAGACTGCACCGCCTGAGCATCACCGCCTTCGGCCCGTTCGGCGCCACCCAGGAAGTCGACTTCGACGCCCTCTCCTCCGCCGGCCTCTTCCTGTTGCACGGACCCACCGGCGCCGGGAAGACCTCCGTCCTGGACGCCGTCTGCTTCGCCCTGTACGGGGCAGTCCCCGGCGCCCGACAGAGCCCCGGCGCCTCCCTGCGCAGCGACCACGCCCCGGCGGACCTGCCCACCGAGGTCCAGCTGGAACTGACCGTCGGCGGCCGACGCCTCGAAGTCACCCGCCGCCCCGCCCAGCCCCGCCCGAAGAAGCGCGGCGACGGCTTCACCCAGGAGAAGGCCCAGAGCCGGCTGCGCGGGTACGACCCCGAGCGCGGCTGGCAGGCGCTCAGCAAGTCGCACCAGGAGATCGGCGATGAGCTGACCCAGCTCATCGGCATGAGCCGGGACCAGTTCTGCCAGGTGGTCCTGTTGCCGCAGGGCGACTTCGCCCGCTTCCTGCGCTCGGACGCCGAGGCCCGCGGCAAGCTCCTAGGCCGGCTCTTCGACACCCGCCGCTTCGCCGCCGTCGAGGAGCGCCTCGCCGAACTGCGCCGGGGCGCCGAGGCCAGGGTCACCGCCGCCGACGAGCGGATCCTCGCCCTCGCCCAGCGCATCGCCCAGGCGGCCGGGCCCGTCGGGGCCGAGGCCACGCCGATCACCGCCCGGCCCGGCGGACCCGGTCTCGCCGAAGCCGTGCTGGAGTGGGCCGCCATCGCCCGGTCCACGGCCCGCGAACGGCTCGACATCGCCCACCGCTTCCTGACCGGGGCCGAGGGCCGGCAGCGCGCGGCACGCCACGCCCTGGACACCGAACGCGAACGCGCCCGCCTCCAGCAGCGGTACGAGGAGACCGTGCGGCGCGCCGCGGCCCTGGAGGAGCGTCGGCCCGAACACGACCGCTGCCAGGAGGATTTGGAGCGCGCCCGCAAGGCCGATCGGGTCGCCCCGGCGCTGGAGCTGCGCGAGGAGGCGGAGCGGGCGTACCTGGCCGCGCGTGCAGGTCTCGACCGGGCCCGGTCGCTGCTGACTCCGGAGCTCGCCGACGCGGGCGCCGACCAACTGGCCGAGCTGGAAAGGAAGTTCCAGCAGGAGCTGTACGCACTCGACGCGGCGCGACAGGCCGAGGAGCGCAGTGCGCGGCTCGACGGGGAGCGCGTCCGGCTGAACCGGGAGGCCCAGGCGGACGACGAGCTGATCCGCGAGGCGGACGCGTGGCTTGCCGACTGGGACATCACCCGTGCGGCCCTCAAGGGACGCATCGACGCCTCGCAGGAGGCCGCCACCCGCGCCGAGCAGCTCGCCGGACTCCTCGCCCCGGCCCGCCGCCGCCTGGACGCGGCGGGCCGCCGTGACGCGCTCGCCACCGACGTACAGCAGGCAGAGCAGCGGCTCACCGCCGCACGGGAACAGGAGCTGGACGCCCGAAAATCCTGGCTCGACCTGCGCGAACGCCGGCTGCGGGGCATCGCGGCCGAGCTGGCCGCGGGCCTCGTCACGGGCGAGCCCTGCGCGGTCTGCGGGTCGGCCGAACACCCGGTCCCCGCCAGCCCGGGCGACGGCCATGTCGACCGGGCGACGGAGGAGGGGGCCCTGGCCGCCCAGCGGTCCGCCGAGGAGACCCGCGCCCGTGCGCAACAGCATCTCGGACTCGTACGCGAACGGCACGCGGCGGCGGAGAGGGAGGCTCGGGGGGACGATGCCTCCGCATCCTCCACCGTGGCCGAACTCGTAGCGCTGGTAGACCGGTTGGTCGACGAACACGCCGAGGCCCACCGGCTCGCCGCCGCGACGAACCCGGCGCGTGAGGCCCTCGCCACCGCCGAGCGCGAGCACGCCGAGCGGCTGGAACAGCGGCAGGAGGCGTACAGTCGGATCTCTGCTCGCACCGCCGCGCGCGAGGCCCTCGACGCCGAACAGGCCCGCCTGGCGGAGCAGATCACCGCCGCCCGGGGTGAGTCGCCGTCCGTCGCGGCGCACGCGGAGCGGTTGACCCGCCGCGTGGCACGCCTCGCCGACGCGGCCGAGGCCGTACGCGCCGAACAGGAGACGGACCGGCGGCGCAAGGAGGCCGACGACCGGCTCTCCGACGCGGCGTTCCGGGCCGGCTTCGACACCCCGGAGGCCGCCGCCGCGACCCTCCTCGACGCCGCCGCCCAACGCGACCTCCAGCACCGCGTCGACGCCTGGCAGGCCGAGGCCGCCGCGGTCGCCGACCGCCGCGCCGAACGCGACGCCCGCGAGGCCGCCGAGCAGCCGCCCGCTCGTCCCTCGGCAGCTCAGGGCGAGTTCGAGACGGCGGAATGGCTGCTGCGCGAGGCGTCCTCCGCGCTCGCCGCCGCCGACGAGCGCTGCGGGGAGCTTGCCAGGCTCTCCGGTGAGTCCGCCGACGAGGTGCGGCGGCTGGGCCCGGTGCGCCAGGAGTACGAGCGGATCGCCCGGCTCGCGGGTCTGGCGGCGGGCACCTCCGCCGACAACGAGCGCAAGATGCGGCTGGAGGCGTACGTCCTGGCCGCCCGCCTCGAACAGGTGGCGGCCGCCGCCACCGCACGGCTGCGGCGGATGTCTTCCGGCCGCTACACCCTGGTCCACTCCGACGCCCGCACCGGCGGACGCCGAGCAGGGCTCGGGCTGCACGTGGTCGACGCCTGGACCGGCAGCGAACGGGACACCGCGACGCTCTCCGGCGGGGAGACGTTCTTCGCCTCGCTGGCGCTCGCGCTGGGCCTCGCCGACGTTGTGACCGAGGAGGCCGGTGGCGTACGCCTGGACACCCTCTTCATCGACGAGGGGTTCGGCAGCCTCGACGACCAGACCCTGGACGAGGTGCTCGACGTACTGGACTCCCTGCGGGAGCGGGACCGCAGCGTCGGCATCGTCAGCCATGTGGCCGACCTGCGCCGCCGGATCCCGGTCCGGCTGGAGGTGGTGAAGGAGCGTCAGGGCTCCTCCGTCCGCCACCGCTTGTGACCGGCCCGGCCACGCGGACGCCCGACGCCTGCGTCCGACCCGGCCGCCCCGGCCGGGTCAGCGGCCGATCGCCCGGCGGGGGAGCGGCGAGGAGTACACGACGCTGGTGGTGACGGCCCCCAGCGCGCCGATCCGCCCGGTGGTCTCCTCCAGATGCTTCATCGAACGGGCCGTGACCTTGAGGACGAAGCAGTCGTCGCCCGTGACGTGGTGGGCCTCGATGATCTCCGGCGTGGTGCCCAGGAGATCGTGGAAGGGCTTGTAGTTCCCGTTCGGGTAGCGCAGGCGCACCAGGGCGAGAAGGGGCAGCCCGAGCCGTTCGGCGTCGACCACCGCCGTGTACCCGCTGATCACCCCCAGCTCCTCCAGCCGGCGCACCCGCTCCGTCACGGCGCTCGGGGACATGGCGACGGCGCGTGCGAGCTCGGCGAAAGTGGCGCGGCCGTCGCGCTGGAGGACGTCGAGGATGCGCCAGTCTGTGGCGTCCGGGGAATAGTCGTTCACTCGACCGAGACAACAGGGAAATACCCGGTGAATCAAGAGGGGTGCCGGGGAATCCCACTTCTCGGCCCCGTTCCGCGTCCGTAGATTCATGGTCATGACCTCGCACTCCACGGCCACGGCCGACAACCCCGTCCTGCGCGTCGCGCCCGCTTCCCCCGCTGCTGCGGCGGCCCACTTCGGCGCTTCGCTCGCCTTCCACGCCGACGTCTCCGACGTCGCCTCCAAGCTGGCCGCCGACGACGATCCAGGGTTCGTCGTCCTGGACAGCCGCTCCACCGCTTCCTGGGACCAGGGACACGTGCCCGGCGCGGTGCACCTGCCCACCGCGCTGATCCCCGAGCAGGCGGCGGCGCTGCTGGACCCGGCCGTCCCCGTCATCACGTACTGCTGGGGGCCGGGCTGTGACGGAGCGACCCGCGCGGCCCTGGCGCTCGCCCAACTGGGCTATCAGGTCAAGGAGATGCTCGGCGGATTCGAGTACTGGGTGCGCGAGGGATTCGCCTTCGAGACCCCGGAGGGTATCGAGCGGCGCGGTGCCGACCCGCTCACCGCGCCGGCCGACGCCGCCGACTGCGGCTGCTGAGACCGGGGCGGGGTGGAGGTCGGCACGGTTCGACGGCCGCCCGGCCCCCGGGGCGGGGTCAGCCCGGTTCGGCGCCCGCCAGCGCGGCGAACAGGGCTCCGGCCTCCACCCCGGCGGGGAGCCCGCTGACCTGGCCGTCGCCGACCTCCACCACCCGCCAGACGCCGTCCTCGCGCAACGCCAGGTCGGTGGTGACCCAGCGCAGCCCGAGGCGGCCCACGGCCTCCCGCAAGAAAGCCGGTTCGGGAACGGACACCTGGCCCGGAGTGTCGGGGTGGGCGGTGACGAGCACCGCCTCCCCGTCCACCCACCACACCCGCGCCTCGCCGCCCGCGACGAACGGTTCGAAGGACCGCAGCACCAGGCCACCCGAGAGGAAGGGGCCCTGAAGCTCGACGAACCGGGCGACCACAGAGGCCAGTTGCTCCGCGTCCGCCAGCTCCGGTACGTAACACGCCTCGTACCACTCGTGCTTGCGGGACTTGACGAAGTCCTTCACGATGCCGGGCCCCGGCCCCAGGGGCGCCGCGAGCCCGGCCACCTCGTCAGCGGGTGGCGGCGGCGCTCCCGGAGCCGTGGCGCACCAGACGCTGCGCGGCGTGAGTCCGGCGAACTCCTCGTACCAGCCAGGTAGTTCATGTGCCCGCCGGTAGCCGGCGGCGTCGGTGAGCAGGGCGCAGCCCCGGGCGCCGAGCGCGGCCTCCAGCTCCGCGTACCGGTCGGAGGGGACCATCCAGCCCCGGTACCAGTACGGTCCGGAGTCCCGCGCGACCCGGGCCACTGCCCCGGCCGCGTCCCCCGCGAGCAGCGCGTCATGATCGAGCAGCGCGATCCGCCCGTCGGCAGCACGCGCCGCCGCGAGCTCGGCGGCGAACTGCGGATCGGGCCGGGAGAGTCGCAACGGGTCGGCGCAGAAAAGGAATCCGTTCCGCTCGCCCATGCCGTTCATGACGCACTGCCCTCTTTCCTCGATGAGATGCCCTCGATCAGGCGCCCTCGATCAGGTGCCCTCGATCAGAGCCGCGACAGTTCGTCCACGAGATCGTCCAGGCCCAGCGACCCCTGGGAGAGCGCCGCCATGTGCCAGGCCTTGAGGTCGAAGCCGTCGCCGTGCGCGGCGCGCGCGTTCTCCCGGCCGAGCAGCCAGGCGCGCTCCCCGAGCTTGTAGCCGATGGCCTGGCCCGGCATCGACAGATAGCGGGTCAGCTCGCTCTCCACGAAGTCGGCGGGACGGCCGCTGTGGTTTCCGAAGAACTCCTGGGCCAGATCGGGTGTCCAGCGCTCCCCCGGGTGGAAGGGGGAGTCCGCGGGGATCTCCAGCTCCAGGTGCATGCCGATGTCGACGATCACCCGGCAGGCGCGCATCATCTGCGCGTCCAGATAGCCGAGCCGCCGTTCCGCGTCGGGCAGGAAGCCCAGCTCGTCCATCAGCCGCTCCGCGTACAGGGCCCAGCCCTCGGCGTTCGCGCTGACCATGCCGATCGACGCCTGGTAACGGGAGAGGCTGTCGGCGACGTGCGTCCACTGGGCGATCTGCAGGTGGTGGCCGGGAACGCCCTCGTGGTACCAGGTCGAGACCAGGTCGTACACCGGGAATCGGGTCTCGCCCATGGTGGGCAGCCAGGTGCGCCCCGGGCGGGAGAAGTCCTCGGAGGGGCCGGTGTAGTACGGTGCGGCGGCCCCGCCGGGCGGGGCGATGCGGGACTCCACCTTCCGGACCCGTTCGGCGAGGTCGAAGTGCGTGCCGTCCAGCGCCTCGATCGCCTCGTCCATCAGGCCCTGGAGCCACTCGCGGACCTCGTCCACGCCCTCGATGTGCTTGCCGTGCACGTCGAGGTGGGCGAGCGCCTCCCAGGGGCCGGCCCCGGGCAGGATCTTCCCGGCCTCGGTCCTCATCTCGGCGAGCAGCCGGTGGTACTCCGACCAGCCGTACGCGTACGCCTCATCGAGATCCAGGTCGGTGCCGTTGTACAGCCGCGACCAGAGGGCGTAGCGCTCCCGGCCCACCGGGTCCGGGGCTCCCTCGATGGCCGGGGCGTACACGTCGCGCACCCAGTCACGCAGGGAGAGAACCGAGGCGGTCGCCAGCCGTGCGGCCTCGTCCAGCTCCGCCCGCAGCGACGCGGGGCCGGGGGCGACGAACTCCGCGAAGAACGCCGTGCCCTCTCCCTCCCCGCCCCACTCCGTGAGCTGACCGACGAACGTGGCGGTCGCGCGGGGACCGCCGTACAGCTTGCGCTCCAGGCCGAGCGCGAGCGAGGCGCGGTACCCCTCATGCGCGCCGGGCACCGCGCGCAGTCGATCCACGACCGCCGCCCAGTCCTCGTCCGTCGCGGTCGGCGTGAGGGTGAAGACCTCGGTGATGCTGTGGGCCGGCGACTGCAGGTTGGAGACCGTCCGCAGTCCCTCCTCGGCCTCGTGCACGGCGAGTTCCGCCGTCAGGCGTTCCCGCAGGAGGCGTCCGCAGCGTCGTTCGGATGCGCTGTCGGCACCGGGACGCAGCTCGGCGGCGTCCAGCTCCCGCAGTGTCGCGCGGATGAGGTCGGCGACCGCGGCCTGACCCGCGGGTGAGAAGTCGGGCAGCCGACGCGAGCTTTCGGACACACCCAGATAGGTGCCTGTGATGGGGTCGAGTTCGATGATGGCGTCGACGTAGGCGTCGGCGACCTGACGGGGCAGCGCGCTGCTCGAAGTGTCTGACATGCGGACATCCTCGTACGGGGGTGGCCCCCTCGTCATCATCGGGGCCCCGGGGCGTCCGAAAGACGATCACTTCCAGCGCTTCCGGGGCTTCCGGTGGGCGTCGCCGGCGCGTCCCGGGCATGTCTCCGGTACTCAGCTTCCGGCCGGAGGCAGCAGTGGCCCGCAGTCCCACTGCTGGAAGATCAGCCGGGTGTCCACCCGGGCCACCTCCCGCCGCGAGGTGAACTCGTCCAGCACCAGCCGCTGCAGATCAGCCGCGTCCGCCACCGCGACCTGCACCAGATAGTCGTCGGGGCCGGTGAGGTGGAAGAGCGCACGCGACTCCGGCAGGGACCTGACGCGGTCGACGAACGGCCCGATGAGCTCCCGGCGGTGCGGCCGGACCTGCACCAGGAGCAGCGCCTGGAGACCCCGGCCGAGCTTCGCCGGATCGAGGCGCAGCTGGTCCCCGAGGATCACCCCGGAGCGGCGCAGCCGGGCCACCCGGTCGAGGCAGGTCGAAGCGGCCACGCCGACCTCGGCCGCGAGCTCCCGGTACGTGGTCCGCGCATCGTTCTGCAGCAGCCGCAGAATCTGCAGATCCACCGGATCGAGAGCGACGGAATCGGACATGCGGCGAACGTAGCACGGGGCATCGCCACTACGAACCGGTAACTGTTCAGAGTGGCGGCATGGACAACGAAGTCTCGATGACGCCCCCTGCCCCCACCCCGTCCAGGGCTCTCGCCACCGAAGCAGTGCACGCCGGACGCGACGACCTCGCCTCCCTCGGTGTGCACGCCCCGCCGATCGACCTGTCCACCACCTACCCCTCCTACGACTCGCGCGGCGAGGCGATGCGGATCGACGCCTTCGCCACCACCGGGGCCCGGCCCGACGGCCCGCCCGTCTACGCCCGGCTGGACAACCCCACCACGGGCCGCTTCGAGACGGCGCTCGCCCGGCTGGAGGGCGCCGAGAGCGCGGTCGCCTTCGCCAGCGGGATGGCGGCGCTGACCGCGGTGCTGCTCGCCCGCGCGAGTCAGGGGCTGCGCCATGTCGTCGCGGTCCGTCCGCTCTACGGCTGTAGCGACCATCTGCTCGGCGCGGGGCTGCTGGGCACCGAGGTGACCTGGACCGACCCGGCCGGCATCGCCGACGCCCTCCGCCCGGACACCGGGCTCGTGATGGTCGAGACGCCGGCCAACCCGACGCTGGCCGAGATCGACATCCGGGCCGTCGCCCACGCCTGTGGAACCGTCCCGCTGCTGGTCGACAACACCTTCGCCACCCCCGTCCTGCAACGTCCCGTCGAACACGGCGCGCGGATCGTCCTGCACAGCGCCACCAAGTACCTCGGCGGCCACGGCGATGTCATGGGCGGCGTCGTCGCCTGCGACGAGGAGTTCGCCGCCACGCTCCGCCAAGTCCGCTTCACCACCGGCGGAGTGCTGCACCCGCTGGCCGGCTACCTCCTGCTGCGCGGCCTGTCCACGCTGCCGGTGCGCGTACGGGCGGCCTCGACGAGCGCGGCCGAACTCGTCCGCAGGCTCACCACCGACCCGCGCATCGCCCGGGTGCACTACCCGCGGATCGGCGGCGCGATGGTCTCCTTCGAGGTGTACGGGGACCCGCACCGGGTGATCTCCGGGGTGCGGCTCATCACTCCCGCCGTCAGCCTCGGCAGCGTGGACTCGCTGATCCAGCACCCGGCCTCCATCAGCCACCGCATCGTGGAGGAGGGAGACCGGCGGGCGTCCGGCGTCGGCGACCGGCTGCTGCGGATGTCGGTCGGCCTGGAGGACGTCGAGGACCTGTGGGCCGACCTGTGCCAGGCGCTCAGCGACGGGTCCCCTCCGGCGGCGCAGCGGGAAGGGCGGACCCTCCAGTCGTCAGCCGGTCAGTCGTCAGCCGGGCGGTGATGACGAGCGTGCCCTCCTCGATCTGGTAGTCGAGGGGCAGCTCCAGCGCGCGCATCGCCGCCACCATGCCGGTGTTGTGGGACTGCGTGACGGCGTACACGCTGTCGCAGCCCGCCTCCACGGCGAGGGCCACCAGGCGGCCGAGCAACTCGGAGCCGATGCCCCGGCGCTGCCAGCCATCCTCGACGAGGAGGGCGACCTCGGTCTCGTCGCCGTCCCAGAGGAGGTGGCCCAGCGCCACCAGCTTGCCCGATGCCGTCTGCACCGCCAGGGTGCGGCCGAAGCGGGGGGACAGCAGGTGGTCGAGATAGCGGTCCGCGTCCGCGACCGGACCGTGGTAGCGCAGGCCCAGGGTGCGCTGCGAGCAGCGGTCGTGCATGGCGCGGGCCGCGGCGAGATCGCCGTGGTCCGCGCGGCGCACGGTGATCTCGTTGCCCTCGGGCAGCGTGAGGACGTCCTCACTGCGCGGCACCCGCGGGCCGAGCCGGGCGTCGAGCTCGACCAGGGCACGCGCCCGCGCGAACTCGGTGGGTGTGAACGGCGGATAGGGCCGCTCGACGGAGATCACCCCGCCGGACGGGTCCGGCAGCCGCATCACCGTCTCCTCCAGCACGCCCTCGACCGAGGAGCTCTCCTCGGTCGGGCGGCCGGTGACGGAGACGGCGGGCAGCGAGTGGATGGTGCACCGGCCGAGCAACTGGCGCAGAGCGAGCGGCAGCTCGGCCGCGTCGAGCGCCGTCCGGGTGGCCAGCGACAGCACCCGGGTCGGGATGTCGACCAGGTCGTGGGCGTCCGCCCGCTCGATCCACGTGGACGTGCCGCCGGCGGCCGCGATCTCCCGGAACAGCTCCTGCGCCTGGAGCGAGGCCGGGGCCCGCAGCAGGAACTCGTCGACGGTCCCCCGCGCCAGCGGGTGGGTCCCCAGGGTGAGGATGTCCACCCGGAGCCCCGCGAGGGCCACGCACAGCGCGGCCAGACTTCCCGGGGCGTCGCGCACCGTCGTCCGCATCCGCCACAGGGTGGTCTCCTCGGCACCGGTGATCCCGCCCGCTCCGCTGCCCCCGGCCCCGCCCGCTCCGCTGCCCCCGGCCCCGCCCGCTCCGCTGCCCCCGGCCCCGCACGCGGCCCCGTCCCGTGCCCCGTGCACCGCCACGTCCGCTCCGCCCGGCGCGGAGCCCCCCTCATCCGACGGGGGAGCGTGGCTGTGCCTCCGCGCCCACCAGGTGTGGAACGCCGCCGTGGCCACCAGCGCCACCGCCGACGCGACGAGCAGGTAGGGCCCGTCCGGCTGGTGTCCGATGAGGTTGGCGATGGCGTCGGCCACGGCCACGGCGGTGAACAAGGCGGCCAGTTCGATCAGGTCCCGCCGCCAGTGGTGCGGACGGCGGGTGCTCTTCGCGGAGGTCACATCAGTCATATCCTCACTGTGAACGAACGGTGTTGCCTGATCACGAACGCCTTGTGACTGATGGGTTACGTGTTGATCTGGTCGCCTATCGTCGTTTTCGGTCAGTTTCCATGGCCCTCCGCCACGGCAGGGAACGTCGCGAGCAGCCGTGCTGCCTGACGGGCCGTCTGAGAGGAGCCCTTGCGTCCCGCCGTGGCCGCGAGCCCCGCTATCGACGGGATCCCGCCCGTACCGCAGCGTTCGGCGCACTCGGCCGCCACGCACAACAGGTCTCCGAGTCCCCGCGGAGTCTTCTCGTACGCCAGGAGACCCGGCAGCAGCGCGGCCAGCACGGTCAGCACCGTCCGATACGCGCCGGTGGCGGCCGCAGTGCCGAGCGCGTCGGCCGTACGGTTCACCTTCACCAGGTCGCGGTCGACCAGGATCGCCAGCTCCCGCCCGAGCGACGCACCGTCCAGCCGCCCTCCCGCGGCCAGCACGAGCAGGGCGTCCACCGCCGACGTCCGGTCCTCGGGGTGCCGTGCGCCGAGTCCGTAGGCCAGCGCGAGATGTGTCGCACCGCCCACCTCGCCCGCACTCTCCGCCAGGGCCGGCAGGAACCCGGCGGCTCCCCGCTGTCCCTGGTCGGCGGCGAACAGGAGGTCCGGCAGCAACCAGGCGGCCATCGTCTCCGGATCCTCGGGCAGGGTGGCCGTCCAGTGCGAGGACCGCTCGGGTCCCCAGTGGTAGCACTCCTGAGCCCGGGGGAGCTGCGCCCGGCCCAGCCGGCGGAAGGCTTCCGGGAACTCACGCAGGATCACCGGTCGCTCCCGGGTCGCCAACAGCACCTGACGGGCCCCGGTCTCCGTCCGCTGCCACCAATTGCCCGCGGACGGGCGGGAGACGGCGGTCGCCGGATGCCGGAGCACCGGGGCCACCGGCTCGTCGGCACGGATCCAGGCGGCCAGCCGGTCGCCCTCGCCGGTGCCCAGTGCCTCGGCCACCGCAGCGACGTCCGCCCCTTCGGGGCCGCCGCCCCGGCGGATCCGCAGCAGGGCCTGGCCGAAGTCGGCGGGGCCGGGACGGGCGCCCAGCTCACGATACGTCCGCAGCCGTTCCACGAGCTCGGCCGCGTCGACCGCCCCGGTGTGCCAGGTCGGCGTGGCCAGCAGGAACGGAACCTCCCCGACCGCTATCGCCTCCGCCGCCTCCCACGCCCGGTCGAGCAGCACCCCGTTCAACGCGGCATGGGCACAGGCGTCCGCCCCCGAAACGGTCGTCTTCGCCCGCCACGCGGCCCTGTCCCGGTCGGAGACCAGGCCCAGCAGCGAGGCCACCACGACGGAGAGCCCGTGCGAGGTCGAGATGGACCGAGGATCGATCATGTACGGAGACAGGCCGTTCTCGACGAAGTGCACACCGGCCAGCGCCTCCCGCAGGGATGCCGTCAGCTCCTCCCGGTCGGTCCGGGCCAGCCGGACGAGGCCGTCGAGCGCCCGCTCGAAGCCGGTGACCCCGGCCGAGGGATCCACGACGGCCGACGCCGGGATCCAGCGCTCCGACGCATGCGCCTTCACCCGGGCGGCCACCTCCTCGACGAGCTCGGCCACCGTCCCCGGTGCGGGCTCCTGACGCCGCAGCACCGGCGCGGCCGGCAGGAACTCCTCGTACGCCTCGGGCGCCTCCTCCTCCACCGGACCACCGAAGAGGGCGGCGACCGTCTCCCGGTGCAAGGGGCCCAACTGCGCGGCGGCGGAAGCCAACTGCTCCCGCACCCGCGGGCCGGCGACAGCGGGGAGATACCGCGCGACCAGCTTCAGGGACCGCTCCTGGATGTCGATGCCCTCATGGCCGAACGCCTCGGCGACCGCCGGAAGAAGCTCGTCCGCCGCCGAGGCGTCCCGGCGCAGCGCCTTGCCCAGCAGGGTCAGCTGGGCCCGCACCAGCTTCTTCTCCTGCCGGAAGAGCACGGCGCCCGACACGTCCGCCAGCTCCCGGGTGGACAACACGCCCCGCCCGTCGAGCCGTACGAGCACCTGCTGGGCGTACGAGGCGACCGGGGTGATCCCGTCCGCCGCCATCGCCGTCCAGTCCCGCAGATGCCGGTCCTCCTCTTCCTCCGTCGTCCCCAGCCGCAGGAGAACGGCCAGGAAGAACCGCTGATCGACGGATCTGCCACCGCGCATCAGACGGATCACGCACCGCGCCACCAGGTGCGCCCGGTCCAGCGCCCCGTCCTCGACCAGCGCGCACAGAGCTCCGGGCCAGTTGTCCCGCGCGTCCGGCGCGTCGTAGAAGTCGACCTGCGGCGGCAGCTCCGGCATCTCGAACAACCGGGCCGCCAGCGCGGGGGAGTGCGGATCCTCCCGCAGGATGTCGGCCAGCGGGCGCCGGGTCCGGCCGCGCCATCGAGCCGCGCTGACCAGCTCGCTCCAGCCCACGACCAGATTGTCCGTGACGGGGAGAGGGACCCGGGCGATCCGCGTCAGCTCGCCGACGAAGGTGTACTCGGCGTCGGAGAGGGCCGCGCGCTCCGCGAACCGGTGGGCGAGATCGCCCAGCCACGCCGGATCGCGGTCCTTCAGCGAAGCGAGGATCAGCGGATACGGAGAGCGGGTCCAGTCGCGCAGATCACGGCCCCCGATCCAGGCGGCGCACCCCGCCGCCCCGGTGTGACAGCCCGCGCCGGCCACCAGCAGCGCCTTGCGGATCCTGTCCCGCCGCTGCCAGTCCCAGCCCCGCACCTCCTTGCGCAGCTCCTTCAACCCGGCGAGGGCGGCGCGGCGGCCGGGCCGATCCAGACCGAGCACCAGCGGCGGTACTTCATGGTGGCGTCCCGCCCGTACGGCGGTGAGCAGCTCGTTCATCGCACGCCTCCGGCGGCCGTCGCGCCCCGGCGGACCATGCGCACCGCGAGCGCGTGTTTGCAGGGCCCTCGCCGCCCCCGGTAGTCCGCCCACCACTGGCAGGTGCAGCTGACCCCGGAACCGCTCTCGCGCACCTGGTAGCGCCGGTCCCCGGAGGCGACCGTCGCCCGCGCACCGTCGAGGGTCACCGCGCCCTCACCGGCCAGTCTGCGGGCGGC
The DNA here is from genome assembly GCF_040638385.1 of Streptomyces sp. NPDC026589. Lineage (NCBI taxonomy): Bacteria > Bacillati > Actinomycetota > Actinomycetes > Kitasatosporales > Streptomycetaceae > Streptomyces > Streptomyces sp. NPDC026589. The sequence goes on along the minus strand of NZ_JBEZYG010000026.1, from coordinate 81,864 downwards.
CACGAGACGCGGGTTGTGCCGCTCCGCCCGGTCCGCGTCGTACGGCAGCTCCCGGTGGAAGTACGCGGCGTCCGCCAGGTCGTAACCGACCCGGCCCGCCGTGCCGAGCCGGGTCAGCGCGGCCCGCACCCGTTCCACGCCCAGACCCGCCTGCTCGGCCAGCGAGGCCGGTTCGATCCGGGGCTCCCAGGCGAGCAGCACGGACACCAGCTCGGCATCGGCCGCCGCGTCATCCTCCGCCAGCGCCTCCAGGACACCGCCCTCGCCCGAGAACCCCCGGGAGGAGTCGGGGGAGAGCGTCAGCGTGAGCCGCATCCCCGGCAGCACCACCTCCCAGCCACTCGCCGCCGCCGCGCCGTCGGCCACCGGCCCGTACACCCGCAGGGCCGTCGCGTCGCGCAGCACCCGCTGCAACGCCACCAGCCGCTCAGGGCCCGGCAGGCACACCGCGCCCGGGACCGGCCGGGTCGTCGGGCGCAGGGACCCGCCCGACGCCACCACCCACCGGGCGCCGCGTGCCGCACGGCCCGAGGACGGGGAGCGGGGCAGCGAACGCAGGAACGCCACCGCCTGCGCCGCCGTCAGCTCGGCCCGCAGATCGAACCCGGCCGAGGCGACCTGCGCCTCGGCGAAACCGCGCAGCCACCGGTCGGGCAGCGGCACCTTCTTCTCCACCACCGGACCGTCGAGCGTGGTCACCGCCATCTCCTCCGGACCCACCCGCAGATGCAGCGGATCATCCGCCGTGATCCGCGAAAGCGCCTCCCGCAGAGGAGGGTTCACGTCCACGTTCGTCGTTCCGTGGCCGGTCTCCCGGCCGTCCAGGCCTTCCTGGAGCACGTCGAGGCGTGCGTACACCCCGCAGCAGCCGGAGAACGACTCAAAGCGCAGCCGGTCGCCGTTGCCCGTCACCACCGGGTCCAGGGAGGCGGGCAACGCGCGCTGGTAGTAGCGGGCGGCGGCCACGTCCGCGACCGCCAGCAGCCCGCGTGCCGCTGTCCGCGGGGCGGCGAGGAAGCCCGCGAAGAACCGCGGGTGCGCCTCCGCTCCACGCGGGGTGAGGCCCCCCGCGGTCTCCAGACCGAGGGACGGCCCCACCTGCGATGACGTCAGGGAGGACGGGCGTGCGTAGGCCAAGGCCTGAACGGATCGGGTCATGAAAAAAAGCGTAGGACCCACCACTGACAACGGGCCTCGCCCCAGACCCGGTTCACTGCCCGACGCGGCCCGGCCGGAGCACCTTGGTGAACAGCACCGCTCCGCCCTCGGCCCGCAGCCGCACCGTCAGCTCCGCGCTGTCGCCGTCGATCTCCACCTCGCCGAAATACTGCGGGGACTCCATCGGCGAGACATTGGCCCGGTCGGGAGCCCGCACGAAGACCCGGTCCGGGCCGAAGGTGCCGTCCAGCGCGTTGGCCGGGAAGCCGCCCGCCGCCAGTGGCCCCGACACGAACTCCCAGAACGGCGCGAAGTCCTTGAACGCCGCCCGCTCCGGCGCGTAGTGCTGGGCCGAGGTGTAGTGGACGTCGGCCGTCAGCCACACGGTGCCGGTGATCCGGCGGTGCTTGATGAACCGGAGCAGTTCGGCGATCTGGAGTTCCCGTCCGAGCGGGGCCCCGGGGTCGCCCTGCGCCACCGCTTCGAAGTCCGTCGCGCCGTCCGGCACCACGAGACCGAGCGGCATGTCGGCGGCGATCACCTTCCACTCCGCCCGGGAGGCGGCCAGCGAGCGCTTCAGCCACCGCGCCTGCTCGGCGCCGAGGATGCCCGTCGTGTCGTCGGCCTGCCGGCCCGGGGAGTTGGCGTTGCGGTACGAACGCATGTCGAGCACGAACACGTCGAGCAGCGGCCCGTGGTGCACGACCCGGTACATCCGCGAACGCCGCCCGGAGCCGTACGAGGGCGCGAGCGGAACGTACTCGTGGAAAGCGCGCACGGAGCGTGCCGCGAGGATGTCCACGTTCTTCTCGGTGTAACGCGCGTCGTCGAGGATCTGGCCGGGATACCAGTTGTTGCGCACCTCGTGGTCGTCCCACTGCACGACGGAGGGCACCTGCGCGTTGAAGCGGCGGACGTTCCGGTCGAGCAGGTTGTAGCGGAAGTTGCCCCGGTACTCGTCCAGCGTCTCGGCGACCTTCGCCTTCTCCTCGGTCATGACGTTGCGCCAGATCCGGCCGTCCGGCAGCGTCACGCTCGGCTCCAGCGGACCGTCCGCGTAGATGCTGTCGCCGCTGCACAGAAAGAAGTCCGGGTCCAAACGGCGCATCTCCTCGTACACCCGGTAGCCGCCGATGTCCGGGTTGATGCCCCAGCCCTGCCCCGCGATATCGCCCGACCACAGGAACCGCACCCCGGAGCGGCGCCGGGCCGGGACGGTGCGGAAGGTCCCGTACACCGGTTTGCCGGTACGCCGCGGATCGGCCGGATCGGCGAGCGTCACCCGATAGTGCACCTGTTCGCCCGCGGGCAGACCGTACAGCGGTGTGGTGCCGGTGTAGTCCGTTCCGGGGCCGATGGACGGCCCGCGCCACCTGCGGACCCGTCGGAACGATTCGGTCGCCGAGGTCTCCACCAGCATCAGGGCCGGCCGGTCCGAGCGCACCCACAGGAGCGCCGACGAGGCGGTGACGCTGCCCACCTGCACCCCCCAGGACGCTTCGGGCCGCCCCGACAGGTGCAGCGCGGGTGCCGCCGAAGCGGTCGCGGGGGAGAGGGCGACCGCCGCCGGGGCGATCAGCGAGCCGCGCAGGACGGCACGGCGGCCGGGCGAGGGAACATGCGAACGGTGCTGACGGTAGGACATCGAAGCGCCTCCAGGGAGGTGGGCGGGCGGTGCGCCGTTCGCGAGAGGACCCTGGACCGGCGCCGGTCTCGGCCCATGCCTAGTGCCCCGCGGCGGCGGGAGCCCCAACCCCGGGTGAACGGCGCCCGTCAGCCGAGGACGGACTGGCCGGAACGCCACGCGGCCGCCAGCGCGGCGACCCCCCGGGTGATGTCGCCGGGGGCGAGATGGGCGTAGCCCAGGACCAGGGGCAGGGTCCCGTCCTCGGAGTCGGCCGTTCCGCAGTCGCGCAGCGGCCGCAGCGCGACGCCCGCCCCGGCCGCCCGCTCCAGGAAGACGTGCTCGGGGCCGTACCGCGCCGGCAGTCGGGCGATGATGTGCAGGCCCGCCGCGATGCCGCTGACCGTCGACCCGGGGAAGTGCTCGTCGAGCGCGGCCACCAGGGCGTCCCGGCGTTCCCGGTAGGCCCGCTGGCAGCGCCGTAACTGCCGGTCGTAGCCGCCGCGCACGATGAAGTCGGCCAGGACGGCCTGGTCGATCACCGGGTTGCCCAGATCCATGGTCCGTTTGCGGGCGACGATCCGCCCGGTGAGCGTGGCGGGGGCGACCAGCCAGCCGAGCCGCAGGCCGGGGGCCAGCGACTTGCTCACGGAACCTGTGTACACGACCCGCTCGGGATCCAGCCCCTGCAAGGCTCCCACCGGCGCCCGGTCGTACCGGAAGTCCCCGTCGTAGTCGTCCTCCATGATCACGGCGTCCGCGTCCCGCGCCCAGTCGAGCAGTTCGCCGCGGCGCTGCGCGGAGTATCCGATTCCGGTGGGGAACTGGTGCGCCGGCGTGGTCACGACGGCGCGCACCCCGGAGCGCTTCAGGGGCGCGAGGGCGAGTCCTTCGTCGTCGAGCGGCAGGGGGACCGTGCCCAGGCCGGTCGCCGCGAACAGCGAGGCGTGTTCCGGGCTGCCCGGATCCTCCACCCCGACCCTGGCCACGCCCTCGTCCCGGAGGACGAAGCCGAGCAGGGTCGTCGCCTGGGCCACCCCCGAGCAGACCACCAGCCGCTCCGGATCGGCCACCACGCCCCGGCGCCGGGCGAGCAGCCCGGCCAGGGCCTCACGCAGTTCCGGCAGCCCGCGCGGATCGGGGTAGCCCAGCGCGCCGTGCGGCAGTCGGCCGAACACCGTCCGCTGGGCGGCGCTCCACGCACTGCGCGGGAAGAGGGACAGATCGGGGGTGCCCGGCCGGAAGTCCACCAGCGCGCCCGCCGCGTGCGGCGCGCGGTCGTGTACGGGACGCTCCGCCGCGCGTACGCCCTCGCTCACCCAGGTACCCGCGCCCTGGCCGCTGCGCAGATAACTCTCCGCGGTGAGCTGCTCGTACGCCTCGGTGACCAGCCCGCGCGACACCCCCAGATCGGCGGCGAGTTCGCGGCTGGAGGGCAGCCTCGTGCCGGCCGCCAGGCGGCCGGAGCGGACCGCTTCCCGCAGCGCGGACCGGAGCGCGCGCCCTCGTCCGCGCGCCGGTGCGGAGGCGGCGGGCAGCAGCAACTCCCACGCGGGAGAGCGGGGTCCCGCCGACGGACGATGCGCATTGGTCCCCGAAGACGTCATGGAAGTGGACCTTAAACCGGTCCGCCGCCGACCCTAGCGTCGACCCCATGAACGCAACCTCTCTGCGCGGGGCCCTCCTCGCGGCCCTCGCGTGCGTGCTGGTGGGGGCATCCTTCACGGCCAACAGCGTGCTCGGCGACTACCCGTTCGCGGGTGGCCAAGCGCTCCGCTACGGTCTCGCCGCGCTCCTGCTCGTCCCGCTGCTGCGGCGCGACCCCGACTCCGCGACGGCCCGGCTCCGGAGTCTCACCCGCCGGCAGTGGGGGCGGATCGCACTGCTCGCCGCCGTGGGCATGGTCGGTTTCAACATGGCGGTCCTGGCGGCCGAACAATCGGCGGAACCAGCCGTTCCGGGTGTATTCGTGGGCTGTGCGCCGATCGTGGTGGGCGTGCTCGTCCCGCTGCTGGACGGCCGTCGCCCGTCCCGCGTCACGCTGTACGCGGCCGGACTCGTCGCCGTCGGGGCGTTCACCGTTCAGGGCTGGGGGCGCACCGACCTGGCGGGCGTGCTCTTCTCGGTGGGCGCGCTCGCGGGCGAGGTCGGCTTCGCGGTCCTCGCCGTGCCTGTGCTGCGGCCGCTCGGCCCGAAGCTGCTCTCCGCGACGGTCTGCGGTGTCGCGGCCGTCGAGTCGGCGCTGCTCGGTCTGCTGATGGACGGCGGGTCGTTCCTGCGCGTCCCGACGGGCGGCGAGGCGGTGGCCCTGCTGTGGCAGGCCGTCGTCGTCACCGTGATCGGATTCGTCTGCTGGTACAGCGGGATACAGCGCATCGGAGCAGAACGCGCCACACTCTTCTCGGGCCTGATCCCGGTCTCCGCCGCCCTGACCGCACCTCTCGTCGGTGCCGGGACGTACGGCATCGCGCAGGGCGTGGGAAGTCTCCTGGTCGGCGCCGGTGTGGCGTACGGTTCCGGCGTCTTCGGGCGGCGAGGGGCGGTCGGGGCGCCGCCGCCCCGACCGGCCGGCTCAGCGGCTGGTGTCCAGGATGACGCGGGCCACGAGGGCGGGGTCGTCGCTCATCGGGACGTGCCCGCAGCCGGGCAGCCGTACGAGCCGGGCATGGGGGATCACCCGCTTGGCGCGGACCCCCTGCCGACGCGGCAGTATCCGGTCGCGGGTGCCCCAGGCGACGGAGACGGGGACGCCCTTCACGCCGTCGCCGAAGAACAGGCCCCTGCCGGTCTCCAGCGTCTGGTGAAAGCCGGTCGCTCCGCGCAGGGCGAGCGTCTCGGCGACGACGGCATCCGGTGAACGCCTGCCGGGCCGGGCGTAGATGGTGCTCGTGAGGGCAGCCCGGCCGGCAGCGCTGCGCGACAGGCGCTCGATCAGACCCACCGGCAGGGCCAGCGCGCTCCGGCGCATCGTCCGCAGGGTGCCGAAGGCGTAGCGCCGTTCCGCCTCGGTCCAGAAGCCCGCCGGGGAGAGCGCGGTCACCGACCGCACCAGCGCGGTGCGCCCCAGTTCCAGCGCGAGCAGGCCGCCCAGCGAGTTCCCGGCCACATGGGGGCGGTCCAGGCCGAGTTCGGCGCAGAAGGCTCCGAGCACCCGGCCGACGGTCGCGAGATCGTAGGGGACGCCGTCCGGCAGCGCGGGCGAGGTGCCGAAGCCGGGCAGGTCCACGGCTATCACCTCGCGCTCGGCGGCCAGGATCCGTGTCACCGGGTCCCAGGCCCTCAGATGGTGTCCGATGCCGTGCAGGAGCAGCAACGGTTCGCCCGAGCCGGTCCGTTCGTACGCGACCGAGACCGGACGGGGGGCGTCGGCCGTTGCGACGGTGAAGGAGACCGTGGTGGTCATGCTGCTGCTCCCTGGAGTGGGTAGACGTCGTGTCAACAACAATTACCGTCGGGTAGCTTGTAGTTCAAGGGGCTCGGCGATTCCCGCTGGACAGCGCGTGGCCGGTGGGCTGGGATGGGCCGATGACCGTCGACACCGCGACCGAGCTCTTCGAGGAACACCGGCCCGTTCTCATCGGTGTCGCCTACCGCATGCTCGGCCGTGTCGCCGACGCCGAGGACGTGGTCCAGGAGGCGTGGCTGAGGTGGTCGGCGGCGGCGCGCGAGGACATCCGGGAGCCGCGGGCCTTCCTGGTGCGGATCACCACCCGGCTGGCCATCGACCGGCTCCGGCACCTCCAGTCACGCCGGGAGTCGTACACGGGGCCCTGGCTGCCGGAGCCGGTGGTCACGGAGTTCGGCCCCGCGGTGCCGGACACCGCCGAGCGCGCCGTCCTCGCCGATTCCGTGTCACTGGCCGTGCTGGTCGTCCTCGAATCACTTTCGCCGCTGGAGCGCGCGGTGTTCGTGCTCCGGGAGGCCTTCGGTTTCCCGTACGCCGAGATCGCCACAGCCCTGGACCGCACCGAGGAGGCCGTCCGGCAGCTCGCCGGCCGTGCCAGGCGGCATGTGGAGGAGCGCAAGCCGCGTTACGAAGTGGATCCGGCCGAGCGCCGCGATCTCACCGAACGCTTCCTGGCCGCCGCCTCCGGAGGCGGCATCGAGCAACTGCTCGCACTGCTGGCCCCGGACGTCCGGCTGGTCAGCGACAGCGGTGGCAAGGCGAAGGCGCCGCGGCGGATCATCGATTCCGCGGACAAGGTCGGCCGCTTCCTCTTCGCCGTGGCGGGGAGCCTCGGCCCCGACGGGGAGGTCCGCATCATGGAGCTCAACGCTGGGCCCGCCGCCGTCTACTTCGTCGGAGGGAAGGCCGACGCCGTCTTCCAGATCGAAGTCAGCCAAGGTGTTATTCAATGCGCCTATATCATTCGTAATCCGGACAAGCTTTCCGGGCTGCCCGTCATATAACCAAAAGCACCACCGGCCCCCTCGGTCCCCGGTGTCCCGCAGGTCCGTCGCGGGCCTGGTCAGAGCCCTGCCGTCCGTCGTGATGGCGGGGCTCTGTGCTGCGCTCGCCTCACGGCACCACGAACGTCGTGTGAACGCTCTGCGCCAGAGTTCCGTTTCGTTCCGTTACGGAATAAGGATTGGTCTTGACCAAGGGGGTATGCCGTCCTAGGGTCTCCCCTTAAGACAGGAACCTTTAATAAATAACGTCGCGGAAAAGACGCCGGGCGATTGCGGAGGATCAGGGTGGGGACCACGCAGCTGGAATCGGTACAGGAGCCGAAGTACTGGCACCTCAAGACCGTGCTCAGTGAGGCACTCGACTCGGACTTTGCGGTGGGGGAGATCCTGCCCAACGAGCGGGACCTCGCGGCGCGGTTCGGTGTCGCGCGAGCCACGCTCCGGCAGGCCCTGGAGCAGCTCGAACTCGAAGGCAGACTGCAGCGCCGCCGTGGTGTCGGGACGACCGTCGCCCCGCCGCGCGTGGGCATCGCCGTCTCCACCGCCCAGCACGAATGGACAGGCGGCGTCAGCGGCGAGGCCTGGCAGCCGGTCGACAGTGCCATGGACAAGGCCCCTGCGGCGGTGGCCTCCATGCTCGGCACCGACCCCGCCGAACCGGTGCACGTGGTGCGCCGTATCCGTGACACCCAGGGGCAGGCGGTGGCGGCGGAACTCCTCTACATCCCCGCCTCCTCGGTGCCCGACCTCTCCGCCATCGAGGCCCCGTCCGGCGCCGTCCGCGCCCGGAGCGTGCTGCGCGAGCTGCACCGGCTCGGCCTGCACGGACAGGACCGCTCCGTGGAGCTCGGCTCGGCGCGCGCGGCCGACGCCAAGGAGCTGGACCGGCTCCCCGGCGCCCCCGTCCTCGTCGTCACCACCCGCTACTTCACCGCGGACGGCACGGCGGCCGTGTCGGTCGCCACCTACCGCGCGGACACCTGCCGGCTCACCTTCGGGGACTCCGGCGCGCTGGAGATCAGCCACGACGACCAGCCGGAGCGCCAGGCATCCTGACGCCTCCGACCCGCTCGGCCCCACGCCCGCCGCTTCTCCAGGACGCCAGTCCCCGGGAGCCGGCGGGCGCGCGTGTTCCCGCCCGATCCGGCTCAGGGGACAGCGCCGGTGATCAACCCGGCCCAGGGAAGCACCCGTGACGCCCCGGACTCCCGGGGCAGCGCCCGTAGTCCCACGGCTCCCGGACAGCGTTCGTTCCCCGACCCAGCGAAGCGCACACGGTCCGTGTGCCGACCCTCCCCGCGGTCAGCGGCGGGCCGTCACAGCACCTTCGACGGCGAACAGCTGCTCCTCGACGTGGTCCAGGGCGAGCCGCAACGCCCCCGTCGCGACGGCGGCCTCCCCGAGCAGCGACAGGGTCACCCGGGGCGGGCGCAGGCAGTAGCGAGCCAGCTCTCTGCGCAGGGGCTCCAATACCCCGTCCAGCCCGGCGGCCCAGCCACCCACCACGACCAGCTCCGGGTCGAGTGCCAGCACCAGCGCCGCCACATCGTGCACCAGCCGCTGAAGGAAGCGCTCGACCGCCGCCTGGGCCCCGGCGTCGCCCTCCCGGGCCTTGGCGAACACCGCGGCCACCGCAACCTCGTCCAGCGGGTCCAGCGGCGTGTCCGTCGTCGACAGCAGATGCTCCGGCGTCACGTCCCTGCCCAGCAGGTGCAGAGCGCCGATCTCCCCGGCAGCCCCGCCGAACCCCCGGTGCAGACGCCCGCCGATCAAGGACCCCGCCCCGGGGCTCAGCCCCGCCAGCACGAAGACCACGTCGTCGGACTCGGTGGCCGCGCCCTTCCAGTGCTCGGCGACCGCGGCGGCGTTGGCGTCGTTCTCGACGAGCACGGGGCAGCGGAACGAACGGCGCAGCCGCTCCCCGAGCGCGAGGCCGGTCCAGTCCGGCAACGCCGTACCCAGCCGCACGGTGCCGTCGGCCTCCACGATCCCGGGGCTGCCCACGCCGACCGCACGCAGACTGCTCCGGGCCACCCCGGTGCGTCGCAGTACGTCCGCGATGACGGCCCGTACCTGGTCGAGCCGGTCGTCCGCGCCGGCAGTCTCGGACACCACGCGGGAGCCCGCCCCGACGATGCGGCCGTCGAGCCCCGAGATGAGCGCCGACACCCGGTGCGGGCCGATCTCCACCCCGAGGAGATGCCCCGCCTCGGCCCGGAAACGGAACCTCCGGGCAGGGCGCCCCTGGCGCCGTGCCTCGCCCTCGTCGGGCAGCGCCTCGACCACGAGACCCGCTTCGAACAGCCCCTCGACGACCCCTTCGACCGTCGGCCGGGACAGCCCGGTGATCCGTGTCAGGTCCGTCAGCGTCGGCGCGCCGGCCCCTCTCAGGGCGTGCAGTACTACCGCGGAATTGATCCGTCGCAACAGCGACGGGTCCCCACCGGTCAGCCGGCCCACGGTATGTCCTCCCAGCTAGTGCGCATGTCTGCCGGATCGTACTCGCTGGCCGGGAGCCCTGCGACCAGCGAGGGAAGCCGGTATCGAGCCGCAACCTCGGTCACCCCGGAGCGACGAAGCCGGACTCGTACGCGGCGATGACCGCCTGGGTACGATCCCTGGCCCCCAACTTCGCCAGGACCGAGCTGACGTGGGACTTCACCGTCTCCGTCCCGACGACGAGGGTAGCCGCGATCTCCGCGTTCGACAGGCCTCGGGCCATCAACCGGAGGACCGCCGCCTCCCGCTCGGTGAGCGCCGCCCGGTCGAGAGCGGCCCGTGCTTTGTCCGTCCCGTACTCCGCGGCGAGCTGCCGGACCGCCGCCGGGAACAGCAGGGACTCCCCCTCGGCCACCAGACGCACGGCATGCACGATCTCCGCGGGGCGGGCTCGCTTGAGCAGAAAGCCGTCCGCCCCCGCCCTCAACGCCTCGTACACGTACTCGTCGTTCTCGAACGTCGTCACCACCAGGATCTTCGGGGGGTCCGGCACCGTACGCAGCACCAGCCGGGTCGCCTCGATGCCGTCCATCAGAGGCATCCGCACATCCATCGCCACCACATCGGGCCGCAATCGGTTCACCAGGGGGAGCACCGCCGCGCCGTCCGCCGCCTCGCCCACCACCTCGATATCGGGCTGGGCCTCCAGGACGGCACGCAGTCCGGCGCGTACCAACGGCTCGTCATCGACCAGCAGAACGGTGAAGGGCATCAGACCAGCGTATGCCGTCCAGGGGGAGGCTCACGCGCACCCGCCAATCGCCCTCCCACGACTCCATCCGCGCCTTCCCGCCCAGCAGCGCGGCCCGCTCCCGCATACCGCGCAACCCACTGCCGCTTCCCGGCAGACCGGCCGCTCCGGAGAGCGGATTGATCACCTCCAACTCCAGCCGCCCGTCGGCCACCGTGATGCTCACCCGGATGGGTACCGGCCCCGCGTGACGGAGCACATTGGTGAGGCTCTCCTGAAGAATCCGATACCCCTCCCGCGAAACCGGAGCCGGGACCAGTCCCAGATTCCCGGACACCCGCGCATCCACCTGCGCCCCGGAACTCCTCGCGGAGTCCAGCAGCCGCTCCACCTCTCCCAGCGTCGGCCGCCGGCTCACGGGTGTGCCGGATTCACGCAGCACCCGCAGCACCCGCTCCAGGTCCTCCAGCGCATCACGCCCCGTCTCCTCGATGGCGGCCAGCGCCCGCTCGGTGAACGCCGGATCATTCGCCGCCCGCGCCGCACCGGCCTGCACCACCGCCACCGTCAGAGCGTGGCCGATGGAATCGTGCAGCTCCCGCGCCATGCGATTGCGCTCCAACAACTGCTCGGTCAGCTCCTCCAACACGCTCAGCCGGTCCGTCGGCGACGGGCCGAGCAGCCACCGGGCGGCCGCCGTACTGAGCCGGCCGCCGACCACCACCAGAACGAGCAGCGGAATGATCGGCAGCGGTGCGAGCAGCGCGTTCCACCAGTGCGGACTCATGCCCTCCACCAGCCCTTCCGGAGACCTGCCCGTCGCCGACAGGACGAGCTCGATCGACGCCACGGGCAGCCAGAGGGCCAGGATCGCCGCGGCCGAGATCAGGAGCCGCACCTCCAGCCAGAGCACGGTCCGCCACCGCTCCGCCCAACTCGTCGAGGAAGCCACCGAGATGGAGGCGTCCGGCTGCCCGCGCTCGGACGGAGTCAGCAGCAACTGCGCCTGCAGACCCTCCTCGAGCCGCATCGCGGGTATGAGGCCCACGGGCACCGCGAAGAGCAGGGGCATCCAGAGCTGGTCGGAGATGAAGAACCACAGACTGGCCGCGGCAGCCGGAATGAACATGTGCAACCAGCGGCTGTAAGTGACCGCGCTGGTCAGCGGGGTGAGGATGCGGTGCATGTCCCCATCGTCCCAGCGGGCCGGGCACACCGGCTCCCCCATGCGAGGGAGACGATCCCCGCTGACGGGGGAGGCGGGCCGCCCGGCGTACGGGCCAGGCTGGTGGACATGACCAGCATCGACGTCCACGAGCTCACCAAGGAGTACGGAACCACCCGTGCGGTGGACCGCCTCAGCTTTCGCGTGCAACCGGGCAGGGTCACCGGATTCCTCGGCCCCAACGGCGCCGGCAAGTCCACGACCATGCGTCTCGTCCTTGGCCTGGACCGGCCGACCGGCGGCTCGGCCACGATCGGGGGGAAACCCTACGCACAGCTCACCGAACCCCTGCGCACCGTCGGCGCTCTGCTCGACGCGCAGGCCGCCCATGGCTCACGCACACCGCGCAGCCATCTTGCCGTACTCGCGGTGAGCAACGGGATACCCATGTCGCGGGTGAAGGCCGTGCTGGAGGAGACCGGGCTCGGCGACGTGGGCGCACGGCGGATCAAGTCCTTCTCCCTCGGCATGCGGCAGCGTCTCGGCATCGCTGCCGCCCTGCTCGGCGACCCGCGGGTGGTCATGCTCGACGAGCCGTCGAACGGCCTGGATCCCGAAGGCATCATCTGGATCCGCGAACTCATGAAGCGGCTCGCCCGCGAGGGCCGGACGGTGCTGGTCTCCAGCCACCTCATGAACGAGACCGCTTCCTTCGCGGACCACCTGGTGGTGCTCGGCCGGGGCCGGCTGCTCGCCGATATGCCGATGAAGCAGTTCCTCGACTCCCGTAGCCGCCCCCGCGTACGCCTGCGAACGACCGAACCGGACAGGCTCCACTCGGTGCTGGCCTCCAAGGGCCTGTCCGGAGTACGGGCCGAGGAAGGCCGCTGGGTGATCGACGGAGCCACGGCGGAGGAGATCGGCGCGATCGTCGCCGCAGAAGGCATTCGCCTGCTCGAACTGGGCGACGAGCGCGCCACATTGGAGCAGGCCTACCTCGATCTCACGGCGGACGACACCCCCTTCGCCGCTTCGCCCACCCGCAACCGCCAGGAGGCGTGACCATGACCCTGACGGCAGTACTCCACTCCGAGTGGATCAAGATCAGGTCGATACGGTCGATCTACGGCTCCCTGATGGCCGTCCTCGCCACCACCCTCACCATCACCGTGCTCATCCTGGGAACCACCGGCCAGGAGCAAGCGGAGCAGCCCGGGTCCGATGCGCTCCTCAACGCCTTCTCCGCTCTGACCTTCGGGCAGATCGCGGCCATCGCGTTCGGCGCGACCGCGGTCTCCTCCGAGTTCCTCGACGGAGCCCTGCGCATATCGCTTGCCGCGGTTCCCCGACGCTCCCTCTTCTATGCGGCGAAGATGGCAGCGATCGGCGGATCGGTGCTCGTCGTCGGGCTGGTGACCAGCTTCACGTCGTTCCTGGTCGGTCAGCTCTTCCTGGGGGAGCACGCGATCGGCCTGGGGCACCCGGGTGCGCTGCGTGCCGCCTTCGGCGGGGGGATCTACCTGGCGCTGATGGCACTGCTCGCGGCGGGCCTCGCGGCGCTCCTGCGGAGCGCGGTGGCGGTGCTCGGCCTGCTCATACCGCTCTTCCTCATCGTCCCCTTCGTAATGGTGGACGTTGCCACCGCGGTGGTGACCTATCTGCCCGACCGCGCGGGGCAGGCGGTGCTGCACCAGAATCCGGAAGACGGTCCGGGGCCGTGGACCGGCCTGGCGGTGACCGCCGTATGGGCGGCGGCCGCGCTCCTGGCGGGCTGGTGGGCGGTCCGCAACCGGGACGCGTGAGGCCCGGGGGGCAGACGCGCGGGCGAGAGGTTCGGGGGAGAGGCGAGGCAGGGGCGGTTCAGTCGGTCGGGGTGGGGGCGGGGGCCGCCCGGTCGGTCGGGGGCCGGGTGAGGGCGGCGTCCCGGAGGCGGGCGTACTCCTCGGCCATGCTCTGGACCGTCCAGTGGGCGTTGAGGCCGCTGGGGTTGGGCAGAGCCCACACGTGGGCCCCGCCGACCGTGCGGTCCTGGGGGCCGATCCGGGCCCGGGGCTCCCCGAAGGCCGTGCGGTAGGCGGTGATGCCGACCACCGCGAGCCACTGGGGCGCGAGCAGTTCGACCTTCGCCGTCAGAGCGGCCCCGCCCTCCCGGAACTCGTCCGCGCCGAGTTCGTCGGCCCGGGCCGTGGCCCGCGCCACCACGTTGGTGATGCCGAGTCCGAGACCGAGCAACTCGGCCTGCTCCGACGGACGCAGCTGCCGGGGGGTGAAACCCGCGCGGTGCAGGACCGGCCAGAACCGGTTCCCCGGGTGAGCGAAATGGTGGCCCGTCACCGCGGTCGTCAGGCTCGGGTTGATGCCGCAGAAGAGCACGCGCAGACCGCCCGCGGCCACATCGGGGACGGTGCGATCACGGGCGGCGCTCAGCTCTTCGGGGGTCACGCGGTGAGGCCGTGCCGGTCAGAGGATCGAGCCGGGGGCGTACTTCGCGGCCTCGGGGTACCGCTCGGTGATCTCCTCGATCCGGGCGACCAACGCCGACACCTGGTCGCCGGCGGCACCCGTGAACGAGAGCTTGTCGGCCATCAGCTCGTCCAGCCGCGCGCGGTCCAGCGGGATCCGCTCGTCCGCGGCGAGCTTGTCGAGCAGCTCGTTGCGCTCGGCGCCCTGCTCCCGCATCGCGAGGGCGGAGGCGACCGCGTGCTCCTTGATCGCCTCGTGCGCCACCTCGCGGCCCACTCCGGCCCGGACGGCGCCCATCAGCACCTTGGTGGTCGCCAGGAACGGAAGGTAGCGGTCCAGCTCACGCGCCACGACCGCGGGGAACGCGCCGAACTCGTCCAGCACCGTCAGGAAGGTCTCCAGGAGGCCGTCGAACGCGAAGAACGCGTCCGGGAGCGCCACCCGGCGGACCACGGAACAGGACACGTCACCCTCGTTCCACTGGTCGCCCGCCAGCTCGCCGGTCATCGAGGCGTAACCGCGCAGGATCACCATCAGACCGTTCACCCGCTCGCAGGAGCGCGTGTTCATCTTGTGCGGCATCGCGGACGAGCCGACCTGGCCGGGCTTGAAGCCCTCGGTCACCAGCTCGTGGCCGGCCATCAGGCGGATGGTCTTAGCCACCGAGGAGGGCGCCGCGGCGAGCTGCACCAGAGCGGTGACCACGTCGTAGTCGAGCGATCGGGGGTAGACCTGACCCACCGAGGTGAACGCCTCGGCGAAGCCGAGGTGGCCGGCGATGCGCTGTTCCAGATCGGCGAGCTTGCCCGCGTCGCCGCCGAGCAGGTCCAGCATGTCCTGCGCCGTGCCGACCGGGCCCTTGATCCCACGCAGCGGGTAGCGCGAGAGGAGGTCCTCCAGGCGGCCGTGGGCGACCAGCATCTCGTCGGCCGCGGTCGCGAAGCGCTTGCCCAGAGTCGTCGCCTGCGCGGCGACGTTGTGGGAGCGTCCGGCGACGACGAGCTCGCGGTACTCCGCCGCGAGCCTGCCGAGCCGGGCCAGTACGGCCACGGTGCGGTCGCGCATCAGTTCCAGCGAAAGGCGGATCTGGAGCTGCTCGACGTTCTCCGTCAGGTCCCGGGACGTCATGCCCTTGTGGACCTGCTCATGACCGGCGAGGGCGTTGAACTCCTCGATCCGGGCCTTGACGTCATGCCGCGTGATCTTCTCGCGCTCGGCGATCGAGGCCAGGTCCACCTGGTCCAGCACACGCTCGTAGTCGGCCAACGCCGCATCGGGAACCTCGATCCCGAGGTCCTTCTGAGCGCGCAGCACCGCCAGCCACAGCTGACGCTCCAGCTTCACCTTCTGCTCGGGGGACCAGAGGACGGCGAGCTCCGCGGAGGCGTAGCGGCCGGCCAGGACATTGGGGATGCGAGGCTTCGCAGACACAGCAGTCACGTGACAGGATTCTACTGGCGGTTTGTGCAGGCCAGCGACGCGCCCCGGTTTGTGGCTTGCTACGAAGGAGCGGGGGGAGAGACGTCGGCCCGGGCGACCGGTTCAGTCGGTCTCCCCGGCACCCACCGTGGTGCCGGGGGAGACGGCACGGCGCCACCCCGTCACCGGGCCCGGGTTCTCCGCGTCCGTCGGCGTGATCCAGAAGGCCCGGCCCGTCGTGGCGTCGAACTGGGCGCCCGAGCGCCCGTCGCCGGAGGAGCGGCCGGTGAGCCGCCGCCCGATCCAGGGGGCCAGGTGCTGACGGGCGAAGCGGATGTCCTCCGTTCGCCGGGCCGCCCACCGCGGCGGCGCGGTCGCGGGCATCCGCGCACGCCAGTCCAGTTCGGCCGGCAGCCCCAGGGCCTGCCAGACGGCCTCGGCGACGCGCCGGTGGCCTTCGGCGGTGAGATGGAGCCGGTCCACGTCCCACATCCGGGGATCGGCGATCGAGGGCGCGGAGTAGAGATCCACCACCGCGGCGCCGTGCTGCCCCGCCAGATCGTCGATCAGGGCGAACAGCGCCTCCACCCGGGGGCGGAACCGGTCGAACACCGGCCCGCTCCGCCCGGGGCTGCGCATCAGCACCAGCTGCTCGCAGGTCGGTGCGAGACGCTCCACGGCCTCTTCGAGCCGCCCCCTGACCATTCCCATGTCGCACTTCGGGCGCAGCGTGTCGTTGAGCCCGCCGACGAGGGTGACCACATCGGCCCGGAGCGAGGCCGCCGCCTCCACCTGATCGTCGACGATCTGGCCGATGAGCTTCCCGCGTACGGCGAGATTGGCGTACCGGAAACCGGGGGACCGGACGGCGAGCCGGGCGGCGAGAACGTCGGCCCAGCCCCGGTAGGTGCCGTCGGGGAGCAGGTCCGACATGCCCTCGGTGAACGAGTCGCCGACCGCGACGAGACTGGTGTAGGAGGCATTCAATTCCATGGCCGGATAAGCGTACCGGTCGGTAGGTCAACAGGCCAACAGATCGCCGGGGTCGCCGGGGTCACCGGGGTCCCGGCCGTCCCACTAGTTCGCGGAGCACGTCCTCCATCGTGACCATGCCGGCGAGTCGGCCGTCCTCGTCGAGAACGGCCGCCAGATGGGTCCGGCTGCGCCGCAGGGCGGTGAGCACGTCGTCCAGCGGAGTCGCCGCCCGGACGCGGGCGATCGGCCGCATCGCCGTCACTGGGAAGGGGACGTCCCGGGGCGTAGCGTCCAGTGCGTCCTTCACATGGAGGTACCCGAGGATGCGCTGCTCGCTGTCCATCACCGGGAAGCGGGAGAACCCCGACTCGGACGAGAGCCGCTCCAGCTCCTCCGGAGTGGTGCCGACCCTGGCGTACAGCACCCGGTCGACCGGCATGACCACGTCCCGTACCGGCCGGCGGCCCAGCTCCAGAGCATGGTGGAGGCGTTGCGCGGAGCGGTCGTCGACCAGCCCGGCATCCCCGGCGTCCTGGACCAGCCGCGCCAGTTCGTCGTCCGAGAACGTGGCGGAGACCTCGTCCTTCGTCTCCACCCGCAACAGCTTGAGCAGGGTGTTGGCGAACGCGTTGATCGCGAAGATCACCGGCCGCAGGGCACGGGCCATCGCCACCAGCGGAGGGCCCAGCAGCAGGGCGCTCCGCGCCGGTTCGGCCAGCGCGATGTTCTTCGGCACCATCTCGCCCAGGAGCATGTGCAGATAGGTGGCCACGCCCAGCGCGATGACGAACGAGAGCGGGTGGACCAGCCCGTGCGGCACTCCCACCGCGTCGAAGGCCGGCTCCAGCAGATGCGCGATGGCCGGTTCGGCGACGATGCCCAGCACCAGGGTGCAGAGCGTGATGCCGAGCTGGGCGGCGGCGAGCAGCGCGGAGACGTGTTCCAGGCCCCAGATGACACTGCGGGCCCGCCGGTTCCCGGCCTCGGCCTCCGGTTCGATCTGGCTGCGGCGCACGGAGATCAGCGCGAATTCGGCGCCGACGAAGAAGGCGTTGGCCACCAGGGTCAGCAGGCCGATGAAGAGCTGGAGAACGATCACAGCTGGTCCTCCGTCCGTTCCTCGGACCCCGGTAGTGGGGCGTGCAGCAGGACCCGCGCGGCACGGCGGCCCGAGGCGTCGACCACGTCGATCCGCCACCCCTCCAGCTCGACGCTGTCGTCCACCGTCGGGATCCGTCCGATCTCGGCGGCGATCAGCCCCGCGAGGGTCTCGTAGGGCCCGTCCGGTACCCGCAGACCGATCCTGCGGAGCTGGTCGGTGCGCGCCGCCCCGTCGGCCGACCACAGGGTCCGTCCGTCGGCGTCCTCGCCGGCGGCGGCGAGGTCCGGTGTCTCGTGCGGATCGTGCTCGTCCCGGACCTCGCCGACGACTTCCTCCACGATGTCCTCCAGCGTCGCGACCCCGGCCGTCCCGCCGTACTCGTCGATCACCACGGCCATGGCGAGCCTTCCGGACAACCGGTCCAGCAGTCGGTCCACGGTGAGCGTCTCCGGTACGAGCAGGGGCTCGCGCAGCAGTTCCGAGATCCGGGTGTGGGGCCTCCGGTCGGCGGGGATCGCCAGCACGTCCTTGATGTGGGCCACGCCGACCACGGTGTCCAAGTTGCCCCGGTAGACGGGGAAACGGGACAGACCGGTCGCCCGGGTGGCGTTGGCGACGTCCTCGGCCGTCGCGCGCAGCTCCAGCGCGGTCACCTGCACCCGCGGCGTCATCACGTTCTCCGCGGTCAGCTCCGAGAGGTTCAGCGTGCGGACGAACAGTTCGGCCGTGTCCGCTTCCAGCGCACCCGCCTTCGCGGAGTGCCGGGCCAGCGCCACCAGCTCCTGCGGACTGCGGGCGGAGGCCAGCTCCTCGGTCGGTTCCAGACCCAAGCGGCGCACGAGCCGGTTGGCCGTGTTGTTGAGGTGGCTGATGAAGGGGCGGAACAGCGCGGTGAACACGCGTTGCGGTGTGGCCACCGCCTTGGCCACGGTGAGCGGGGAGGAGATCGCCCAGTTCTTCGGGACCAGTTCGCCGACCACCATCAGGACCACCGTGGAGAGCGCCGTGCCGAGCACGAGCGCCAGGGTGGACGCGGCGGCGGGAGGCAGCCCCGCCGCCTCGACGGGGCCGCGGATCAGCTTGGCGATGGACGGTTCGGAGAGCATGCCGATCACCAGGTTGGTGACGGTGATGCCGAGCTGGGCCCCCGAGAGCTGGAAGGTGAGGCTCCGGACCGCCTTGAGCGCGCTCGCGGCGCCCCGGTCACCCCGCTCGACAGCCCGTTCGAGCTCGCCGCGCTCCACCGTGGTCAGGGAGAACTCCGCGGCGACGAACGCGCCGCAGGCGACACAGAGCAGCAGGGCGACGAGCAGCAGCAGCACTTCGATCATCGGTTCACCTCCGTCCCATGATCGGGCAGGGGCGGAGTGACCGCGCGGTGTCGGCCGTATCGGCTACTGGGAGGCTCGCCCATGGACGGACGCTCACACCTTTCGGCAGGGGGTGAATGAGGGCATGTCATCGTAGGCGTCTGCCCAGCGCCGCCCCGCCCACCGCCTCCATATCGCGGTACCGCGCCGGAAGCTCCGCGGTACCGTGCCGGCGCTGCGGTACCGCGGTCTGCACCCGCCGTCCCGCTCAGCCGGTCAGGTGCTTCACCCAGCGGCTCCACTGCGGCTGGGGCTCGTACCCCGCCGCGCGCCAGGCGTGGTGGGCCGATGTGTTGCGGTCGAGGACCATGGCGTCGGCGCGCCGCCCGCCCAGTGCGACGAACCGTTCCTCGGCCGCCGCCAGGAGGGAGCCGCCAACGCCCCTGCGCCGCTGGTCCGGGTGGACCGCGAGCCGGTAGAGGTGGCAGCGCCAGCCGTCGAAGCCCACGATGACCGTGCCCACCAGCGCTCCCTCCCGCTCCGCGAGTATCAAGGCGTCGGGGTCGCGTTCCACCAGGCGTGCGACTCCGTCCCCGTCGTCGCTGATGCTGGTGCCCTCGGCGGCCGTCTTCCAGAAGGCGAGGACCGCGTCCAGATCGTCCGGGGTCGCGGACCGTATCGAAAGATCGTTCATGGCCGCCATCCCACCATCCGCGGCGACGGGCGTCGATCGCTTTCCACAGTCCGGGCGCGGCCCCCTGCACCCGGCCCCCGCACCCCGCCCCCGCGCTCCCCTTGCCGGTGCTAGCACGGTCGCGCTAGCGTGGTCGGGTGCCCAAGACTCAGCTGAACGTTCGAGTGGACGAGGCCACCGCCGAGGCCGCGCGGCAGCGCGCGCTGCAGAGGGGGATGAGCGTGAACCGCTACATAGAGGAACTCGTCCAGCAGGACGCGGGCGAGGCGGGACACACCTTCGTCGAGGCCGCGGCCGACTTCATGAAGCAGTACGAGTCGGTGTTCGCCGAGGAGTTCGGCCCGGAGCGCGAAGGCACCCGTTGAACCTTCGGATCGACCTTTCCTGGTTGCTGATGGTCGCCGAGCACAAGACGCCCGGAGACCCGCAGGTCGTCGACTGGGGTGCGCTCGTCGCCGCCGTCGCACGGCATGACGCGGAGATCTTCGGCAGCGCCGTCTACAGCGACCCGCACGCACGGGCGGCCGCGCTGTTGCAACTGCTCCTGCACGTGCCCGCACTCGAACACTCCAACGCGATGTTCGCCTCGGCCGTCGCCTACGGCTACCTCGTCGCCTCCGGGCTCAAGGTCATCACCTCGCCCGAGCAGGTCCGCGATCTGGCGCTGCTGGTGAAGCAGGGCAAGGCGGACGTGCGCGCCATCGCCGACGAGCTGCGGCAGTGGAGCGTGTGAGGCCGGGCGGAACACGCCACGATCGACCGGGCGAAGCGCTCCTCGATCCGGTTCGGCCCCAGCTCTCGGCCCTCAGTCCTCGGTGAACGGCTTGCGGGCCACGCCCAGCACACAGGGGGAGGAGGGCAGCTGGAGGCCCGTCTCCGGAATCCGGAGCCTGCGGTACGTGCCCATCTCGAAGCCCGCCGCCTCGATCGCGGCCAGCGGGTCCCGGGCCGTGTGACAGCCGCCGAAGAGCAGCGGCCACAGGGTCCGGTCGGCCACCCGCTGCGCCGTGGCCAGCGCCCGGCCCGACGCGAGCCCGTGCTCGAAGAACCGCAGCTCGCCGCCCGGCCGCAGGACCCGCCTGATCTCGGCGAGCGCCCGGGGCAGATCCCGTACGGTGCACAGGACCAGGGACGCCACCGCCCCGTCGAAGGCCTCGCTCTTGACCGGCAGCGCCTCGGCGGCCCCCGGAACCACGTCCACCGGCACCTCCGCGCGCAGGGCGGAGCGGACCGCGAGCTGCCGCAGCGAGCGTTCCGGCTCCAGTGCCACGATCTCCGAGACCGCGCCGGGATAGTGGGCGAAGTTCAGCCCGTTCCCGGCGCCGATCTCGATGACCCGGCCGGAGAGCCCTGACAGCAGCTCCTCGCGGTACGCGGCGATGCCGCCCTTCAGGTCGGCGGTCACGCTCAGCCGTGCGTAGAAGCGGGCGAAGACCGGGTGGTGCACGGCGTCCCGGTGGAGTTTCCTGCTGCGCGGCTGCATGACGGACCTCCGTCGAGGAGTGGTCGTGACGCTTGAGGCGCGGACGTGACGGTTGAGGAGCAGACGTGGCGTCCCTCCACGATTCTCCCCCGGATCGCCCCGACAGGAATCATCGAGCGCTCCGACGGCAATCATCGAGCGCCCCGACGGGAATCCCTGAGGACAGCCAGGACAGGAATCCCCGAGGCCCGCCCCGGCACCCCCGCCGCGCCCGTCAGCGCGGCGCCGCCCAGGTCCCTCCGAGCTGCGGAGCCAGCCAGCCCGGCGCGCGTGCCGCGAAGGCGGCGCCCGACAGCGAACCCGCGCCGGCCGGTACCGCGCCGAGCAGCGGTGCACCGGCCGCCACCGGCAGGTCCTCGATGTTGCAGCGGGACGCGAGGTCCGGCTCCGCCGGCATGCTGCCGATCACGACGCCCCGGCAGCTCAGCCCCCGGTTCCGCAGCGCCTCGGCCGTCAGTGCGGTGGCGTTCAGCGTGCCCAGGCCCGCGGGGACCACCAGCAGGACCGGCGCGGACAGCAGACGGGCCGCGTCCGCGAGGGTGCCGCCCTCGTCGTCGAACCGCACGAGCAGCCCGCCCGCACCCTCCACCAGTACGAGATCGTGCTCGGTGGCCAGCTTCTCCGCGGCCTCGGCGACCTCGTACGGCCGCACGGGCACGAGCCCCGCCCGCCGGGCGGCCGTGGCCGGAGCCAACGGCTCCGGAAAGCGGGCCAGTTCGACCGCCGTGACCTGGCTCCCCGCCAGGCGCGCGACCTCGGCCGCGTCGCCGGGCTCCCCGGGGGCGAGGCCGGTCTGCGCGGGCTTGAGCACCGCGACCCGGCGGCCCCGCGCGGCGGCCGCCACCGCGGCGGTCACCACGGTCTTGCCGATCTCCGTGCCCGTGCCGGACACCACCAGAATCGTCGACATGTCGGCTCAGCCCTCCCGTGCCGCCGCGCACACGGCCCGGCAGATCCGCGCCACATCCTCGTCCTCGGTGACGTACGGCGGCATCGTGTAGACGAGATCGCGGAACGGCCGCAGCCAGACGCCCTCGCGCACGGCCGCGCGGGTCGCCGCCGCCATGTCCACCTCGTGGTCGAGCTGGACGACCCCGATCGCCCCCAGGACGCGTACGTCCACCACCCCGGCGAGGTCCGCGGCGGGAGCGAGCCCGGAGCGCAGGCCGGCGCCGATCCGCGCCACTTCGCCCTCCCAGTCCTGCCCGAGCAGCAGGTCCACGGAGGCGGAGGCCACCGAGGCGGCCAGCGGATTGCCCATGAACGTCGGTCCGTGCGCCAGCACCGGCACCTCGCCGCTGGAGATGCCCTCGGCCACCCGCGTGGTGCACAGCGTCGCCGCCATCGTGAGATAGCCGCCGGTCAGGGCCTTGCCGACGCACATGACGTCCGGTGAGATCCCGGCGTGCCCGGCGGCGAACAGCTTGCCCGTACGCCCGAAACCGGTCGCGATCTCGTCGAGGACCAGCAGGACCTCGTGCTCGTCGCAGGCCTCGCGCAGCACCCGCAGATAGGCGGGGGAGTGGAACCGCATCCCGCCGGCCCCCTGCACCACCGGCTCCACGATGACCGCCGCGAGCTCGTCGGCGTGCGCGGCGATCGTGTCCCGCAGATGCGTCACGTAGGCGGGGTCCGGCTCCGCGTCGAAGCCGTCCGGCGGGGCGTCGGCGAAGACCTGGCGGGGCAGGGACCCCGACCACAGCTCGTGCATCCCGCCCTCCGGGTCGCACACCGACATCGGCTGCCAGGTGTCCCCGTGATAGCCCCCGCGCCAGGTCAGCAGCCGCTGCTTGGCCGGACGCCCGGCCGAACGCCAGTACTGGAGGCACATCTTGACCGCGACCTCCACGGAGACGGACCCCGAGTCGGCGAGGAAGACGTGCTGGAGCGGCCCGGGGGTGATCTCCACCAGCCGGGTCGCCAGCCGGACGGCGGGCTCATGGGTGAGCCCGCCGAACATCACATGGCTCATCCGGTCCAGCTGGCCGCGTGCCGCCTCGTTGAGGACCGGGTGGTTGTACCCGTGCACCGCCGACCACCAGGAGGACATGCCGTCCACCAACTCGCTCCGCCCCTCGACGGGTTCGGCGAGCCGGAGCCGTACGCCGGAGGCCGACTCCACGATCAGCGGCTCCTGGCGGCCGGGCATCGGACCGTACGGATGCCAGACGTGCGCCCGGTCCAGCGCCCGCAGTTCGTCGGGGGCGTACGGCTTCGGCGCGGCGGACAGGGGGAGTGCGGGGGCGTACGGCTCAGGCATTGGGCGCGAGATCCGTTCCCGCGCCGCGTCGGCGCACCGCCACCAGATCCGTGCGCGCCGCGCCGTTGGCGTCCGTACGCGCCGCCGGAGCGCTCTCCCCGGCGTCGGAGCCGGCGGCAGCCACCGGCTCCCGCTCCCCGTGTCCACCGCACGGCCCGCAGCCCCCGCCCCCACCGTGGGAACCGCAGTCGGCGGCTCCGGAGTCCTCGTGCGCTCCGCAGCCGGACCCCGCGGGGGCGTCCCGCGTCCCGCAGCCGCCCCCCAGGGCGTCGGCCCGGTGGCGCGGAAGCGTCGTGGTGCCCGCGCCCTCCACCTCGAAACCGGCGTCCGCGATCATGTCCAGGTCGGTCTGGCCGGCCTGGCCCTCACTCGTCAGGTAGTCGCCCAGGAAGATGGAGTTGACCAGGTGGAGCGCCAGCGGCTGCATCGAGCGCAGGTGCACCTCACGGCCCCCCGCGAGCCGGACCTCGACGTCGGGGCAGACGAAGCGGACCATCGCCAGAATCCGCAGGCAGCGCTGCGGGGTGAGGTTCCACTCCTTGGCGAGGGGCGTTCCCTCGAACGGGATCAGGAAGTTCACCGGCACCGAGTCGGGGTCCAGGTCCCGCAGCGCGAACACGACGTCGACCAGGTCCTTGTCGCTCTCGCCCATCCCGGCGATCAGCCCCGAACACGCCGAGAGCCCGGCGGCCTGGGCCTGTTGCACGGTCTCCACCCGGTCCGCGTACGTGTGGGTGGTGGTGATCGCCCCGTACGTCTCCTCGGACGTGTTCAGGTTGTGGTTGTACGCGTCGGCGCCCGCCGAACGCAGCCGGTCGGCCTGTCCGTCGGAGAGGAGTCCGAGGCAGGCGCAGACCTCGATGCCCTCGTTCTCCTCCTTGATCGCCTCGATGGTCTTCGAGACCCGGTCGACGTCCCGGTCCGTCGGGCCGCGCCCGCTCGCGACCAGGCAGACCCGCTTGGCGCCGCCCGCCACGCCCGCGGCGGCGGCCTTGGACGCCTCGTCCGGCTTCAGCCAGGTGTACTTGAGGATCCCGGCCTTCGAACCGAGCCGCTGCGAGCAGTAGGAACAGTCCTCGGGGCAGAGCCCCGATTTGAGGTTGACCAGATAATTGAGCTTGACGCGCCGCCCGAACCACTGACGGCGCACCTTCCCGGCGGCAGCCACCACGTCGAGCAGCTCGTCGTCGGAGGTCGCCAGTACGGCGAGCGCTTCTTCGCGGGTCGGCAGTTCGCGCCGCAGCCCCTTGTCCACCAGCGTGTTCAGCAGGTCCATGAGAGATGATCCTGACGTACGGCACCGCCTCCAGCCAAGGAGGAACCAGACAGGAGACCCGGGCGAGGGTGTGTGTATTGCCACACCCTGACCTGCTGAGCACCCGGCTAGGGTCTGTTGGCTGCCTACAAAGGGACCGTCCGCACCGGACCGTCCGCGCGGAGCCGCCCGCCGAGGGCCCGCCTACCCAAGGGACCGCCCCATGTCCTTCGCCCCGTTCGACTGGATCGACGACGAGGCCCGCAGCAGGGCCGCCGCCGGACTCGTACGGACCCTGCGTCCGCGCGGTGCCGAGCCGGAGCTGCTGGACCTCGCGAGCAACGACTATCTGGGCCTCACCCGGCACCCGGAGGTCACCGCCGCCGCCGCCGGCGCCGCCCGACGCTGGGGGGCGGGAGCGACGGGGTCCCGGCTGGTCACCGGCTCCACCGCCCTGCACGCCCAGCTGGAAAGGGAACTCGCCGTATTCTGCGGTTTCGAGGCGGCCCTCGTGCTCTCCTCCGGGTACGCGGCCAATCTCGCCGCGCTGACCGCGCTGACCGGACACGGCTCCCTCATCGTCTCCGACGCGGGCAACCACGCCTCGATCGTGGACGGCTGCCGGCTCTCCCGCGCCGGGACCGCCGTCGTGCCCCACGCCGACCCGGACGCGTTCGAGAAGTCCCTGCGGGAACACGACGGGCGGGCCCTCGCCGTCACCGACTCGGTCTTCTCCGTCGACGGTGACGCCGCCCCGCTCCCCGCCCTGGCCGAGGTCTGCCGTTCCGCGAACGCCGCCCTGCTGGTCGACGACGCCCACGGCCTCGGAGTGCTGGGCGAGGGCGGTCGCGGCGCGCTCGCCGCGGCCGGGCTGGCGGGCCGCGACGGGATCGTGGCCACGCTCACCCTGTCCAAGTCGCTGGGCAGCCAGGGCGGAGCGGTCCTGGGGCCCGCCCGGGTCATCGACCACCTGGTCAACACGGCCCGGACGTTCATCTTCGACACCGGACTCGCCCCGGCGGCGGCCGGCGGCGCGCTCGGCGCCCTCGGGGTCCTGCGCCGGGAGCCCGAACGGGCGGCCCGTGCCCGGCAGGTGGCCACCGCGCTGTTCACCCGGTTCACCGCGGCCGGGCTGAGAGCGGTCCGGCCCGACGCGGCCGTCGTCTCCGTCCGGGCGCCCTCGGCGGACGCGGCGGTGCGCTGGGCGGCCGACTGCCGCGCGGCCGGGATGGCGGTGGGCTGCTTCCGCCCGCCGTCGGTACCGGACGGTGTGTCGCGGCTGCGGCTGACCGCGCGCGCCGACCTGACCGAGGAGCAGATCACGGCCGCGGTGGCCACGGTCCTCGCCACCGCTCCCCGGCAGGCGGACGTTCCGGTCAGTTGAAGCGCCGTGGATTCGCCCCGTGCGTGCCGAGTCCGTCCACGAAGGTGCTCCACGCCGCCGCGGAGAAGCGCAGAGGCGGCCGGTGCACGTCCTTGGAGTCGCGTACGGCGAGGAGTGCGCCGCCCAACAGGGCGGTCTCCACGCAGTTGTTCATCCCGGTGGAGCGGCTGCTGCGCCGCCATCGCGGCGCGGGCGGCGCGGTGGACGACGGCGGTGCGGCGGACCGTGCGAGACGGTCTGACATGGCGGCCCCTTAGCTGCGTCTGATCTCGGTGATGAGGTCCAGCGAGCGTTCTGGTGACAGCGCGTGTGCCTGCAAGGAACGGAAGGCCGAGCTGTACGCGTCGAGGTCTTCTTTCCGCTCCAAGTAGAGGCTACTCGTCAAGTGGTCAAGAACGACCACATCCAGATCAGAATTGTTCGGAAAAGAGAAAATAACGAAAGGCCCGGTGAGCCCGACGTATCCGCCGACCGAGAACGGGAGTAACTGCAGCTGCACATGAGGCAGTTGGGCAACCTGGGTCAGGTGATGCAGCTGGTCCCTCATCACCTCCGGCCCGCCCACCTCGCGGTGGAGCACCGCCTCGTCCAGCACTGCGGTGAATCGCAGCGGCGGACTCGCGCGCAACACACGCTGGCGGGTCAGCCGGACCTCGACCAGCGAGTCGAGCCGGCCGTCGGGTAAGCCGTCCAGTGAGGCGCGGGTCACGGCACGCGCGTATCCGGCGGTCTGGAGCAGCCCCGGCACCACCGAGGTCTCCAGCGTCCGGACCGCACTGGCCTGCGACTCCAGGCTGATGAAGTCCCGGTACTGCGGCGGGATCAGCCCCCGATAGGCATGCCACCAGCCCGAACCGCCGCCGCCCGCCGACCCCGCGAGGACTTCGAGCAGGGAACGCAACTGGGTGTCGCGCACCGCGTAGACGTCCAGCAGCCGTGACACGTCGGCGGGCGTCACCCCGCTCGCGCCCGTCTCGATACGGCTCACCTTCGACTGGTGCCAGCCGAGCAGCCGCGCCGCGTCCCGGCTGGTCAGCCCGGAGGCGTGGCGCAGACTCCGCAGCTCCTCACCGAGTTTGCGGCGTCGGACGACGGGGCCGTGCAGCATGCCGGTCTCCTTCTGCTGTCGGAAAGGGCCGGTCCGTCATCGGGGCCGGCCCGCAGAGAGGTCAGTGTGCCGCCCGCCCACACCGTACGGGTCCCGAATTCACCGCTTCGAGCGACAGATATATGCATATCTTGGCCGAACGCCGTTACAGGGAGCTGCATCAATGGCAATCTGGCGCGAAGCACAATCCTGGCCGGCCGCCGGTCGGCCAGGGCGGGAAAGGGACGGCGTCGCCATGGCAGATCATCAGGAAGCAACCGTCACGCTGCCGACCGATCCGGTCTCGGTCTCATCGGCCCGCAGACATGTCGCCAGGACCCTGGCCCAATGGGGCCTGCCCGACGACACCGAGTTCGCCGACACCATCCGGCTGATCATCTCGGAGCTGGCCACCAACGCCGTTCAGCACACGTTCGGCCAGTCGCCCACCTTCACCGTGGACCTGCGCCTCGAACGCGACGAGGAGCTGTACCTCGGCGTCACGGACAGTCACCCCCGCTGGCCCCAGCGGCTGCCCGCCGCCGTACGGCAGGACAACGGCCGGGGCATGGTCATCATCCGGGCACTGGCCAAGGAGCGCGGCGGGCGGCTCCAGGTGACCCCGACCGCCGAAGGCGGCAAGACGGTCTGGATCGCCCTCCCCTGGGTCGTCCCGATCCAGGGCTGACCCGGTGAGGCTCATCGCGCGGGGAGCGTGCTCCCGCGGCCGAAGCCGCTGCGCAGCAGCGCGAGCAGCGTCGCCGCCGCCGCGGTCGACCGGTCGCCCCGGTGCACGACCGAGATGGTCCGGCGGAACGAGGCGGGCTCCAGCCGCCGGACCGACAGCGGGGCCGAGGACATCGAGGCGACCATCTCCGGCACCACCGCCACCCCGAGCCCCGCGCTGACCAGCGCGCACACCAGCGCGTACCCGGGCGACTCACAGACCACGGCCGGCGTCGCCCCGGCCTCGGCGAGCGCGTTCTCGACCCCGCGCCGGGGCGGGTGGGTGGGCGCGCTGCTGATCAGTGGCCGCCCCGCCAGCTCGCCGACCGGCAGCCGCCCGGTGCCCTCGGAGAGCCGGTGGCCCACCGAGGCGACCAGCACCAGCTCCTCGACCAGCAGGGGTTCGACGAGAACGCCCGCCGACGGGGGCTCGGCCGCCGCCGGTTCGTAGGCGTGGGTCAGGGCGAGGTCCACCTCGCCCGCGACCACCGCGGCGATGCCGCCCGGCGGTTCGTATTCGGCGACGGCCAGCTCGACCTCCGGATGGGCCCGCCGGAACGCGCTCAGGACCGGCGGCAGCAGATGGATCCCGGCCGTCGTGAACGTCCCCACCCGCAGCCTGCCGCCCGAGAGCCCGGCCAGCTGCGCCAGCTCGTGCCGCGCCTGCTCCAGCTCGTCCAGGACCCGCCGGGCCCGGCCCGCCAGCAGCTCGCCCGCCGCCGTCAGCCGCGCCCCGCGGTGGTGGCGCACCAGCAGTGCCGCCCCGGCCTCCCGCTCCAGTTTGGCCAGCTGCTGGGAGAGCGCGGGCGCGGTGTAGCCCAGGCGGGCGGCGGCCCGGGTGATCGATCCGGCCTCCGCGACCGCCACGAGTGCCGCGAGCCGTGTCGGGTCGTACATGAAAGCGTTCCTTAAGGCAGACCCAGAAGATTGCAAGTACATGCTAAAGGCTCCGCCGGTCCATGGTGGACCCATGGACGCACAACTGATCGCCTTCACCGGGGTCGCCGCCGGGATGGTCGCGCTGCCCGGCGCCGACTTCACCGTCGTCGTACGCAACGCCCTGGCCTCGCGCACCGCGGGCCTGGCCACCGCGCTCGGCGTCGCCGGAGGGCTGCTGGTGCACACCGCGCTCGCGGTCGCCGGACTCGCCGCGGTGCTGGTGACCATGCCGGTGCTCTTCCGCACCGTCCAGCTGCTCGGCGGCGCGTACGTGCTCTACCTCGGGATCAGCGCGCTGTACGCGATCCGCCGCCGGCCCTCGCAGGACAGCTCCGGCTCACCCTCCGGTATGCGGGAGGACGAGCCGGGGCGGCCCGTGACCGGGGAGTTCGGACGCGCGCTGCGCCAGGGGTTCCTGACCAACGCGCTCAACCCGAAGGCCCCGGTCCTCTTCCTCAGCCTGCTGCCGCAGTTCGTGCCCCACGGGCAGCCGCCGCTGCCCAGGACCCTGCTGCTCGCGGCCCTGGTGGTCGTGCTGGCGCTGATCTGGTTCCCGGCCGTCGCCCTGCTCGTGGACCGGCTGGGCCGGTGGCTGCGCCGCCCGCGTACCGCCCGCGCCATCGAGGGCGGCAGCGGTGTGGCGCTCACCGGTCTGGGACTGGCGCTGGTCAGCGGCCCCCTGCTGCGCTGAGGGCGCGGTGTACGTCACGGACGGGCCGGGCCGTCCGCACGGAAAGAGCGTCCGGTCGGCGGGTCAGCGGACCCGTCCGTACCAGACGCTCTTGGACCAGATCTTGGCCAGTCTCACCACGTCCCCCGATTTGGGGGAGTGCCAGATCTTCCCGGCCCCGGCGTAGATGCCCACGTGGTAGACGCTGCGCCCCGAATGGAAGAAGACGAGGTCGCCGCGTTTGCGCTGCGACTTCCCGATGTGGCGGGTCTTGTTGTACTGCTGCTGTGCCGTGCGGGGAAGCTTCTTGCCGGCCTTCTTGAACGAATAGACCGTCAGCCCCGAACAGTCGAAGCGGCTGGGACCGGCCGCTCCGTACTTGTAGGGGGCCCCCTTCTTCGACGCGGCGACCTTCAGGGCCTTCGTCGCGTGGGTGGCGGCCTCGGCATCGCTCACCAGACCGGGCGCCAGCATCGAGGACGTCACGGCCAGGGTGAGTACCGAGGCCGTACCGACCCGGGCGAACAGAGACGGGACATGAACCTGCGCAGACATGCGCAACCCTTCGTCAGCCGCCTGTGAAGGATGACCTGTCGGGTTCGGGCTGGCGAAGTTGCCCGGCCGCTGTCGCGGCTTCACCCCGAGGGCTTCCCGGTCTCCCGGGCGGCCCGTTGTGCTCGGGTCCTCCACTCCTGCCGATCCACTCCTGTCGACCAGTCATCCGGGCGGCGGCAGGACTCGGCGTCCGCCCGGACCGCCCCGCCGCGGTGGCGGGGGCTTGTCGTCCCAGGGATCTTGACTCACCCGGTGCCGGATTTCCGAGCCGAAACAGCGGTTTGTGAGTCTCCTCACCACTGATCCATTCGGGTGGACAGGTCGGATTCGCGCTCGCCCACGAGCCGGGCGCACACCCTCGTACCAGCGACGAAAGGGCACATTTCGAGTACGGACCTAGCGCCGAACGCAAGTTGAGCCGTCGCTCGGGCGGGTGATCGCCTACGCCGAACGAGCGAGACGAATCGGTCCCGGGACCGGGCGTGTCGTGCCCGGGTCCGACCGGTCCGCTCCCGTCCGGCGCTCCCCGTGCGCGGGGCCGGTCAGTTCACGGGCGGCTCCATCGCGACCCGGCCCGCCCGGCGCTCCCCGTCCAGGACGCGCAGGGCCCGCGCCAGGGTGGCGGCGTGGATCCGCGACTCGCCGCGCTCGTGCATCAGGGCCAGGGCGTCGCGCAGCGCGGCCGCCCGGGAGGCCAGGGCCTGGGCGGCCCGCAGCGCGCTGTAGGTGTCGCTGCCACGGGCCGGGTTGATCCGGCCCACCTGGTCGAGCACGGCCAGATAGCAGTCGACGAACTCGCCCTCGGCCCGGGTCAGTGCGGGCAGGGGCGGGAACTCGGGTGGCTCCATCGGCGTTTCACCTCGCGTCGTACGGCGGCCGGGAGAGTCAGCGGTTCTCCATGACGTGGTCGACCAGCCCGTAGGCGAGGGCGGCCCTGGCGTCGAGGATGGTGTCGCGCTCGATGTCGGCGGTGATCTGCTCCGCGGTCCGGCCCGTGTCCCGGACCAGCATGGCCGCGAACATCTCGCGGGTGCGCACCAGTTCGCGCGCGTGGATCTCCAGGTCGGACAGCTGGCCCCGCATCGGATCCTCCATCGCGGGCTGCTGAATGACTACCCGCGCGCCGGGCAGCGCATGTCGCCGCCCCTTCGCCCCGGCAGCCAGCAGGGCCGCCGCATAGGAGCCCGCCTGCCCCAGGCAGAAGGTCTCCACCTCGCAGGTCAGGAACCGCATCGTGTCGTAGACCGCCGCCATCGCCTGGAACGTGCCGCCGGGGGAGTTGATGTAGAGCGACAGGGGCCGGTCCGGATCGGCGTGCTCCAGGTACATGAACTGGGCGATGAGGTCGCTCGCGGCGATGTCGTCGATCGGGCTCCCGAGGAAGACGATCCGCTCGGACAACAGCTTGGAGTACGGGTCCAGCGTCCGGGTTCCGGTCGCGGTGCGCTCGGTGAACGACGGCAGTACGTAGCGGGCGGCGGGGCGGATCATGGCGGTGCCTCTCTCCTGGAGCTGACCGACCTGCTGTCCGTCCGTAAAAAATGTACAGGACGTACAGAAGGTTATGATGGGGACTATGGCCTACGAGATTCCGGTGACGCAAGCACGGGCGGAGCTCGCCGAACTGATCAACCGCGTTGTCTACGGCGGTGAACGCGTTGTGGTGACGCGTCACGGCAAGCCGCTCGTCGCGCTGGTTTCCGCCGCTGACCTGCAACGACTGGAAGCGGAGGAAGCCGTTGCTGAGGAGCAGGTGATCAGCTCGGTCTCCTCGATCGGCTCCGCGCCATCCGCTCAGGGCGAACGGCGCAGGTTCGGCATCGCCGCCGAACACCGCCCCCACGACGGCCGGGACGGCTGAGACCCCGACTGCCCGGGACAGCACGGAGCCGGGCGCCCCTCCCGTAGGAGGGACAGCCCGGCTCGGCGACGCCATCCGGAGCTCAGCCGGTCAGGGCCGGCTCCCGGACGGGTGCGGCCGGCTCGGCCGTCGTGGGCGCCCGGCGGACGAACAGCACCGCCGCCAGGCCGAACAGCGACCATAGCGAGAGCGTCAGCACCGCGCCGCCCGCGGCGCTCCCGTCGAAGAAGGCGACCGAGCGGATCAGCGAACCGCCCGCGCCCGGCGGAAGCCACTGGCCGATCACGCCGACGGGCTCGGGCAGCAGCTCCGGTGCGCTGGTGACGCCGGAGAAGGGGTTGCCCAGCAGGACCATCAGCAGCGCCCCGAGCCCGATGCCGCGCGGCCCGAACAAGGCGGCGAGTCCCGCCACCGCCGAACCGATGGCCAGCACGGTGAGCGCGAGCACTCCCGCCTCCGCCCACCAGTCGCCCGCGATCGCGCCGAGCCAGCTGTGCGCCACGGCCGTGGCGGCGAGGCCCACCAGAGCGGCCGACCCGACCAGGGTCACCGCGGCCCGTGCCCCGCGGAGCCCCATCAGGGTGACGACGGCTCCGGCCGCCATGCCCGCCAGGGCCAGCGGCAGGACGCTCGCGCCGAGTGCGCTGCCGCGCGGGTCCCCAGGTGGCGTGGCGACCACATCGGTGACCCGGACGGGGGCGCCCTCGGGGGCGGATGCCGTCACGGCCTCGCGCAGCAGTTGGGAGACGACGGGGCTCGCCGCCGAGGCGGTGAGCAGGTGGGGTCCCCGAGGGGTGACGACGACGGCTCCGTATACGGTCCGGTCCTCGATCGCGGTGCGGGCGGCGGCCTCGTCGTCGAAGCGGTGCACGTCGAACGCGCCGTCGCGCTGCTCGAAGCGCTGTTCCAGCTGCTGGGCCGCCGACGCCGGGCCCGCGACCCCGGCCGGAAGGTCGCGCGGTGCGATCCGGGCGGCGGGCCAGGCGAAGGCCCAGAGGGCGAGCGTCACCATCAGGGGGATCAACAGGATCACCGCCACCGCGCGGCGGTTGGGTGCGGTGGACATGAGAGGCCTCGATTCGTGCGGCAGTGGAGCAACTGCAACTGCAACTGCAACTGCAACTGCAACTGCAACTGCAACTGCAACTGGAACTGGAACTACGTCTGCGTCTGCGTCGGCGTCTGAGAGAAGGATCGTTCGTTTTACGTCTTGTTTCCCACTGTCGGCACACCGTGCGGGATTGTCAAGAAGGAACGTTCGTTTTAAGTTGGTGCCATGGCTCGCGTATCCCAGGAACACCTCGACGCCCGTCGCCGTCAGATCCTCGACGGTGCGGCGCGCTGCTTCGCCCGCAACGGATTCCACGGCACGTCCATGCAGGACGTCCTCAGGGAGGTGGGTCTGTCCGCCGGAGCTGTCTACCGCTACTTCCCCGGCAAGGAGGACATCATCGCGGCCATCACGGAGGAGACCTTCGCCGCCATCCGCGGCGCCTTCGAGGAGGCCTCCCGTATGACGCCGCCGCCCACCCCGGACGTGCTGCTCGGCCGGGTGCTCGGCGGGGTGCTCGCGGGGGAGGTGCACCGGCTGGAGCGCCGGGCCTTCGCCGCGCTCGTCGTCCAGCTCTGGTCCGAGACCCTGCGCGACGAACGGCTCGCCGCGCTCGTCGACGACGGCTACGCGACCATGCGCGTCGCCTGGGCGAAGCTCGTCGACGCCTACCGTTCCGCCGGGATCCTGGCGAGCGACGTGCCCGGCGACGATGTGGCGCGCACGATGATCGCGACAGCGCAGGGCTTCATCGTGCAGGAGGCACTCTTCGGGGACGTACACCCCGAAGTGCTGAGGAACGGGTTGCGCGGGCTGATGTCCATGAACCCGCAAAAGATCAGTTAACGCAATGGAAAAACTTCCGCCCTAACGTGCAATACCTGGTCGCGAGGCCACCGTTCCCCGTTCAACGAGTTGTTGAACGGGGATAGGGTCCCGCTGCGTCCGGAGCCGGAGCCGGACGGAAGACGATGAGGTGGAAGCGTGCAACTGACCCCGCACGAGCAGGAACGTCTGCTCATCCATGTGGCCGCAGACGTGGCCGAGAAGCGCCGGGCACGCGGGCTGCGGCTCAATCACCCCGAGACCGTCGCCCTGATCACCGCCCATCTGCTGGAAGGCGCCCGGGACGGCCGCACGGTCGCCGAACTCATGGCTTCGGGACGTAAGTTGCTCACCCGGGACGAGGTGATGGAAGGCATCCCCGAGATGCTCCACGACGTCCAGGTCGAGGCCACCTTCATGGACGGCACCAAGCTTGTCACCGTCCATGACCCGATCGTCTGACGGGGCCGCGCCGATGATTCCCGGAGAGATCCTGTACGGGGACGGGGACATCCCCCTCAACGCGGGGCGTGCGGTCACCCGCCTCACCGTCCTCAACGCCGCCGACCGCCCCGTCCAGGTCGGCTCCCACTACCACTTCGCCGAGGCCAACCCCGGGCTGCGCTTCGACCGCGCCGCCGCCCACGGGCTGCGGCTGAACATCGCCGCCGGCACGGCGGTCCGCTTCGAACCCGGGATCCCCGCCGACGTCGAACTCGTCCCCCTCGCCGGCCGCCGCGTCGTCCCCGGCCTGCGCGGCGAAACCGGAGGTGCCCTCGATGCCTGACGTCAAGAGAGCCGTGTACGCCGACCTGTTCGGGCCCACCACCGGCGACCGCATCCGGCTCGCCGACACCGACCTGCTCGTCGAGATCGAGGAGGACCGCTCGGGCGGCCCCGGACACGCGGGCGACGAGGCGGTGTTCGGAGGCGGCAAGGTGATCCGGGAGTCGATGGGCCAGGCCCGCACCACCCGCGCCGAGGGCGCGCCCGACACCGTCATCACCGGGGCCGTCGTCATCGACCACTGGGGCGTCGTCAAGGCCGACATCGGCATCCGGGACGGCCGGATCACCGGCATCGGCAAGGCCGGGAACCCGGACACCATGGACGGCGTCCACCCCGACCTGGTGATCGGCCCGGAGACCGAGATCATCGCGGGCAACGGGAAGCTGCTCACGGCCGGAGCGGTCGACGCCCACGTCCACTTCATCTCTCCCACCCTCGTCGACCAGGCACTCTCCAGCGGCATCACCACCCTCGTCGGCGGCGGCACAGGCCCCGCCGAGGGCACCAAGGCCACCACCATCACCCCGGGACCCTGGCACCTGGCCAGGATGTTCGAGGCGCTGGAGACCTTCCCGGTCAACATCGGGCTGCTCGGCAAGGGCAACACGATGTCGCAGGAGGCCATGGACTCCCAACTGCGTGGCGGGGCGCTGGGATTCAAGATCCACGAGGACTGGGGCGCGACGCCCGCCGTCATCGACGCCTGCCTTACGGTCTGCCAGCGGACGGGCGCGCAGCTCGCCATCCACACGGACACCCTCAACGAGGCCGGGTTCGTCGCCGACACCCTCGCCGCGATC
Organism: Streptomyces sp. NPDC026589; assembly: GCF_040638385.1. Classification (NCBI taxonomy): domain Bacteria; kingdom Bacillati; phylum Actinomycetota; class Actinomycetes; order Kitasatosporales; family Streptomycetaceae; genus Streptomyces; species Streptomyces sp. NPDC026589. Next base: position 46,669 of record NZ_JBEZYG010000026.1, on the reverse strand, counting down.
GCCGGCCGGACGATCCACGCTTACCACACCGAGGGGGCGGGCGGCGGGCACGCGCCCGACATCATCAGCGTGGTCTCCGAGCCCCACGTCCTGCCCAGCTCGACCAACCCCACCCGGCCGCACACCGCCAACACGATCGAGGAACACCTCGACATGCTGATGGTCTGCCACCACCTGAACCCCGCAGTCCCCGAGGACCTGGCCTTCGCGGAGTCCCGGATCCGGCCCTCCACCATCGCGGCCGAGGACATCCTGCACGATCTCGGCGCCATCTCGATCATCTCCTCGGACTCCCAGGCCATGGGGCGGATCGGCGAGGTGATCCTGCGGACCTGGCAGACCGCCCACGTCATGAAGAAGCGGCGCGGAGCCCTGCCCGGGGACGGGCGGGCCGACAACCACCGGGTCCGTCGGTATGTCGCCAAATACACCATCAACCCGGCCGTCGCGCAGGGATTGGACCGGGAGATCGGCTCCGTGGAGACCGGGAAGCTCGCCGACCTCGTCCTCTGGGACCCGGCGTTCTTCGGCGTGAAGCCCCGGACCGTCATCAAGGGCGGCCAGATCGCGTACGCGCAGATGGGCGACGCCAACGCCTCCATCCCGACGCCCCAACCGGTGCTGCCCCGGCCGATGTTCGGCGCCCTGGGACGAGCGGCCGCCCAGGGATCGTTCAACTTCGTCTCCGCCGCCGCGATCGAGGACGGGCTGCCCGAACGCCTCGCCCTGCACAAGCGGTTCGTGCCGATCACCAGCACCCGGGGGGTCACCAAGGCGGACATGCGGGAGAACGACGCCCTGCCGCAGGTCCACGTCGACCCCGACAGCTTCGCCGTCACGATCGACGGCGACCCGGTCGAGCCCGCCCCGGCGGCGGAACTGCCCATGACCCAGCGCTACTTCCTCTTCTGAGCGGATCCGGCCATGTCACGTGCAGCACTCCTCGTCCTCGCCGACGGCCGGTTCCCCGCCGGAGGACACGCCCACTCCGGCGGCGCCGAACCGGCCGTCGCCGAGGGCCGCGTCCTCGACGCCGACTCCCTCGCCGACTTCTGCCGGGGCCGGCTGCACACCACGGGTCTCACCGCCGCCGCCCTCGCCGCGGCGGCGGCCCACGGCCTCGACCCGCTCACCCTGGACGAGGCCGCCGACGCCCGTACCCCCTCGCCCGCCCTGCGGGCCACCGCGCGCAGACTGGGCCGGCAGCTGATGCGGGCCGCCCGCGCCACCTGGCCGAGCCCCGAACTGGACGCGCTCGCGGCGGCCCGGCCGCGCGGCGCCCACCAGCCGGTCGTCCTCGGGCTGACCGCACGGTCGGCGGGTCTCGACCCCGTGGACGCCGCCGACTGTGTCGCGTACGAGACCGTCAGCGGCCCCGCCACCGCCGTCGTCCGGCTCCTCTCCCTCGACCCCTTCCACGCCACCGCCGTACTCGCCCGGCTCGCCCCCGAGCTGGACCGGGTCGCCGACCAGGCCGCCGAGGCCGCCCGGCAGGGCATCGACGCCCTGCCCACCGCCTCGGCGCCGCTCCTCGACATCACCGCCGAGGCCCACGCCGCCTGGCCGGTCCGCCTCTTCGCTTCGTAGCCACCCTTTTGACCACCACTGGAGCCCTCATGCACCTCGGTCACTCCCACGACGGCCCCGCCGCCATCAGCGCCGACGCCACCCGCCCCGACGGCACTCGGCGCGCCCTGCGCATCGGCCTCGGCGGCCCCGTCGGCTCCGGCAAGACGGCCACCGTCGCCGCCCTCTGCCGCGAACTGCGCGACCGCCTCTCCATCGCCGTCGTCACCAACGACATCTACACCCAGGAGGACGCCGCCTTCCTGCTGCGCAACGCGGTCCTGCCGCCCGAGCGGATCCAGGCCGTCGAGACCGGCGCCTGCCCGCACACCGCGATCCGCGACGACATCTCCGCCAACCTCGAAGCGGTCGAGGACCTGGAGGACGCGGTCGGCCCGCTCGACCTCATCCTGGTCGAGTCCGGCGGCGACAACCTCACCGCCACGTTCTCCAAGGGACTGGTCGACGCGCAGATCTTCGTCATCGACGTCGCGGGCGGCGACGACATCCCGCGCAAGGGCGGCCCCGGCGTCACCACCGCCGACCTCCTGGTCGTCAACAAGACCGACCTCGCCCCCTACGTCGGCTCCGACCTGGAGCAGATGGCCCTCGACGCCAAGCAGCAGCGCGGTGAACTCCCCGTCGCCTTCACCTCGTTGACCTCGGCCGAGGGTGTCGGGCCGGTCGCCGACTGGGTGCGGGCACAGCTCGCCGCCTGGGCCGCGTGAGCGTCCGCGCGACGGCCCGGCTCCGGGCCGAGCCCGACGGGCGGGGCGGGACCGCCCTGCCCGTCCTGGTCAGCGACGGCCCGCTCGCCCTGCGCCGCACCCGCTCACCCCTGGCCGCGTACGCCCGGGTCACCGTCGTTGGCGCGATGAGCGCCCCGCTCAACGGCGACCGGCTGGCGATCGAGGCGGACATCGCGGACGGGGCGCGCCTCACCGTGGACGCGGCGGCGGCCACCGTCGCCCTCCCGGGCCCACGGGCGGACACCGGCCCGTCCACGTACACCGTGGACCTGAGCGTGGGGGAGGGGGCCATGCTGCACTGGCTGCCCGAACAGCTGGTCTCCGCCCGCGGCAGCGACCTGCACCAGACCACCCGGGTCCGACTCGCCCCCACCGCCCGCCTACTGCTGCGCGAGGAACAGATCCTCGGCCGGCACGGCGAGCCCACCGGCGCGCTCACTACCCGGCTCACCGTCCACCGCGCGGGCCGCCCGCTCCTGGACCAGCAACTGACCTACGGGCCCGGCGCCCCCGGCGGCTGGGACGGCCCCGCCGTCCTCGGCGGCCACCGGGCCGTCGGCCAACTCCTCCTCGCCGACCCGGCCTTCGAGGACGCCCCGCTCCCCGCACGCCTCCTCGGGCCCACCGCCGCCCTCACCCCGCTCGCCGGCCCCGCCGTCCTGGTGACCGCCGTGGCCCCCGACGCCCGCCTGCTGCGCGAGCTCCTGGACGAGGTGATGCGCGAGCTGCTGGACGGCCTGAAGGCGGACCACGACACGGGCTGAAGGCGGACCACGACACGATCTGAAGGCGGACCACGACACGGGCTGAAGGCCGCCCGGCCGACGGAGTCCGCTCAGCGAACCTTCTTCACCGGTTATGGGTTCGGTAAAGAAACAGGTGTACGCCCTGGCCCCGGGTGCCCCACAGGCGAAAGGATCCCCGCGACGTACCGATGACCACGCCGCCTCCGGCGGCGGATCGGATGAAGGGGGAGGTTCCACGTGAGACGTACCAAGGTGCTCGGTTCTGCCGGGGCTCTCGTCGCGGGCACGCTCATAGCGGCGGCGATGGCCGCACCCGCCGCCAATGCCGACGGCAGCCGGCACGGCCGGGGCGACGCGGAGGCGCGCGGGGTCGCCGTCGCGGCGCACCGGGCGGCGAACGCCGGGATCGACTGGAAGGACTGCCCGGAGGACTGGGGTCTGACCGCCCCCATCCAGTGCGGCTGGGTGACCGTGCCGCTCGACTACGCCAGGCCGAACGGCAAGAAGATCCAGCTCGCCGTCGACCGGCACGTCAGCACCGGCACGAAGAGCGAGCGCCAGGGCGCACTGCTCTACAACCCGGGCGGACCCGGCGGTTCGGGACTGCGCTTCCCCGCCCGGATCACCGCGAAGAACCCGCTCTGGACGAAGACGGCGAAGGCGTACGACTTCGTCGGCTTCGACCCGCGCGGCGTCGGCCACTCGGCCCCCATCTCCTGCGCCGACCCGCAGGAGTTCGTCAAGGCCCCCAAGGCCGACCCGGTCCCCGACAGCGAGGCCGACAAGCGCGCCCAGCGCAAGCTGGCCCGCGAGTACGCCGAAGGATGCGGCGAGCGCAGCGGCGCGATGCTGCCGCACATGACGACGCCCAACACCGCACGCGACCTGGACGTCATCCGGGCCGCGCTCGGCGAGAAGAAGCTCAACTTCCTCGGCGTCTCCTACGGCACCTACCTGGGCGCCGTCTACGGCACGCTCTTCCCGACCCACGTCCGGCGCATGGTCGTCGACAGTGTGGTCGACCCGTCGCGGAAGAACATCTGGTACCGGGCGAACCTCAACCAGGACATCGCCTTCCAGACGCGCTGGGACGACTGGAAGGCCTGGGTCGCGAGGCACGACTCCGTCTACGGCATCGGCGACACCCCGCAGAAGGTCGAGAAGGCCTGGCTGGAGCTGCGGACCGCCGCCAAGAAGGAGCCCATCGGGGGCGTCGTCGGGCCCGCCGAGCTCATCGGCTTCTTCCAGGGCGCGCCGTACTACGACTCAGCCTGGGCCCCCACCGCCAAGACCTGGAGTGCCTACCGGGCCGGTGACACCCAGGCCCTGGTCGACGCCGCCGCCCCCGACATGAGCGACCTCGCGGGCAACGCCGCCGCCGAGAACGGCAACGCGGTCTACAACGCCGTCGAATGCGCCGACGCCGAGTGGCCCACCGACTGGCGCACCTGGGACCGGGACAACACCCGGCTGCACGAGAAGTACCCGTTCATGACGTGGGCCAACGCCTGGATGAACCTGCCCTGCGCCACCTGGCCGGCCAAGCAGCAGACCTCGCTGGACGTGAAGACCGGCAAGGGCCTGCCGCCGGTTCTCATCGTGCAGTCCACCCGCGACGCGGCCACCCCCTACCAGGGCGCCGTCGAGCTGCACAAGCGGTTCAAGGGCTCACGGCTCATCACCGAGAAGGACGCCGGATCCCACGGCGTCACCGGACTGGTCAACCCCTGCGTCAACGAGCGGGTGGACACCTACCTGCTCACCGGGAAGACCGACCGGCGCGATGTGACGTGCGCCCCGCACGCCACACCGAAGCCGTAGTAGATCGCCCAGGAGGCGTACGACCGGGGACCGCTCAGCGCGGTCCCCGGTCGTACGCCTCCAGCCAGGCGTCCTCCGCCGCGTAGTCGAAGAGCCAGGCACCGTAGTTGGCGAGCATCTTCGGGAACGCCTCGCGCCAGTCGCACTCCGCCAGCTCCCCGGCGAGCCACTCGACCGTCTCCGGCAGCGACTCCACGTACCCGGTCACCGGGCGGTACCCGAGCTGTTCCTCGGCGGCCGTCATGTCGTAGACCACGGGGTGGGCGCCGCTCCACGGTGTCACCCCGACATGCCCCTCCGGGGAAGCGCCGTCGACCAGCACCGTCTCCGTCTCCCGCCCGAGCACGTCGTCGATGGCCGACGCGATCTCCGCGACCGTGGGCGCATCGGGGTCCGCCGCGTTCAGCACACGGGATTCCGGCTGCCCGGCAGCCAGCCGGATCAACTCCGCCGCGTTGGACACATGGACCGGATGGAAGCGGCTCTCCCCGCCGTACACGAACACCCGGCGCCGACGCCCGTCGAGCAGCCGCTTCACCACATACAGCTCGCGCGGTGTGCGGCAGTACGGGCCGTGGACCGCGCCCGCGCGCAACAGCGTCACCGGCAGCTCCTCGCCCGCCGCCAGCAGCTCCCGCTCCAGCAGGACCTTCCGCGTCGCGTACGAGGCGTCACCCGGTGCCACCGTGCGCCAGGTCTCCGGCAGCGGCACCGGGAAGCGGGGGAATCCGTCGACCGAAGCCTGCGTGTCGAAGCTGCGGCCCTGCTCGTCCTCGTACACCGCCCCGCTGGAGATCACGACGGCCGATCCGATCCGGCCGGCCAGCCCCGTCAGCTGCCGGGCGTGCGCCCCGTCGAACGCCACCATGTCGACCAGTACGTCGCAGCTCTCGCCCAGCGCCTTCTCCAGCGCCCCCTCCTCGTCACGGTCGAGCGCCACCGCCCGGACCCCGGCGTCCCATCCCTCGTCCCGGCCGCCACCCCGCGAGGCCGCGGTGACCTCCCAGCCGTCCCCGGTCAGCGCCCGCACCGCGGCCCGCCCGATCTGGCCCGTCGCTCCCAGCACCCATGCGTGTCCTCTGCTCATGACCCGACGCTAGGGGAGCCGACCCACCGGGGCGAGGGCGCTCTGCCGGTGGCGTATTCGCGCTCAGCGTCGCAGCTTGGGGAACTTCCTCGGCGGCGCGGCCTCCTGCTCGGCGGCCTTCACCTTGGCCGCGTACTCGTCCACGTACTCCTGGCCGGAGAGTACGAGGATCGCGTACATGATCTCGTCCGTCACGGCCCGGATCGCGGCCTTCTGGTTCTCCATGCCCGCGTAGCGGGAGAAGTCCAGCGGTTCGCCGAAGCGGATCGCGACCCGTTTGATCTTCGGCATGACCTGGCCGGGCGGCTGGATCTCGAAGGTGCCGACCATGGCGCAGGGAATCACCGGCACCTGCGCGGTGATCGCCATCACCGCGACCCCGACCTTGCCCTTGTAGAGCCGGCCGTCGTGCGAGCGGGTGCCCTCCGGGTAGATCCCCAGCAGCTCGCCCTTGCTCAGCACGCCGAGCCCTTCACGGATGGCAGCCTGCCCGGCGTCCTTGCCGGACCGGTCCACCGGGATCTGGCCCGCGCTGCGGAAGAAGGCCGCGGTGAGCCGTCCCTTGATGCCCGGGCCCGTGAAGTACTCGGCCTTCGCCAGGAAGGTGATGCGGCGCTTGATGATCGCCGGCATCAGGAAATGGTCGGAGAAGGAGAGGTGGTTGCCCGCGACGATCGCCGCGCCGTCCTCGGGAAGGTGCTCCAGACCCTCGATCCGGGGCCGGAACAACAGCCGCAGTACGGGCCCCAGCACGACATATTTCAGGACGTAATAGAACACCTTGCGGGTGCACCTCGCTCTGCCGGGTCGGCGTCAGGGCTGTACTGCCGGGTTCAGGGCTGCGTACTACCAGGTCACGGTGGTGCCGCGACCAAAGCGTAGGCCCCGGCACCACCGTGCGACCGTAGCGAACCGGTCTCCCGGCTCGTACCCGCCTCGGGGTCCGTCAGGCATGCTCACCCGCTGCTGAGACCGTCCCGCGGGCTCAGGTGTCCTGCGTGGCCAGCATGCCGAGGGTGCACAGACCCAGCACGACCCAGCCGAACCAGAGCCAGCCACTGCTGCCCAGCGCCACCGTGTACGCGGTCACCGCGATCAGGGCCCCGCCGGTCATGTATCCCATGGTCTTCGTCGATCCGGACATGCGCGCACGCTCCTCGTCGGCCGCGCGGCCGTTGTCCCCATGGTCACCCCGTATGCGCCCTCCGCGCTACTGTCCGCGCGCCTGCAAAGACGCGAGATAGGCGTTGTACGCCGCCAGCTCCTTGTCACCGTCGCGGTCCGCCGCCCGGTCGGTGCGCCGCGCGGTGCGCTGCTCGGAGCGGTACCACTGGAAGACGAGCGCGATCAGCACCAGCACGGAGGGGATCTCGCTGAACGCCCAGGCGATGCCGCCCGCCCAGTTCTGGTCGCTCAGGGCGTCGATGCCGAGCGAGGCCGGCGGGTTCTCGTACGTCTTGACCATCGGCGTCGATGCCATCATCAGCGCGATGCCGAAGAACGCGTGGAACGGCATCCCGGCGAACAGCTCCAGCATCCGCATCAGATAGCCGGGCCGGTGCGGGCCCGGGTCCACGCCCATGATCGGCCAGAAGAAGACCAGGCCGACCGCGAGGAAGTGCACCATCATCCCGATGTGGCCGGGCTTCGAGCTCATCAGGAAGTCGAAGATCGGCGTGAAGTACAGCGCGTAGAGGCTCGCGATGAACAGCGGGATCGTGAACACCGGATGCGAGATGATCTTCATGTACCGGCTGTGCAGCAGCTTCAGCAGCAACTCGCGCGGCCCGGTCCGCCCCCGCCCGGCCGGCGGCAGCGCGCGCAGTGCCAGCGTCACCGGGGCGCCCAGCAGCAGAAGGATCGGCGACAGCATGCTGATCACCATGTGCTGCACCATGTGCACGCTGAACATGACCATGCCGTAGTCGTTGAGCTTGGTGCACATCACCAGCGCGATGCTCAGCACGCCCACGGTGAAGAACACGATCCGGTTCACCGGCCAGCCGTCCCCGCGCCGACGCAGCCGCACCACGCCGTACCCGTACAGGGCGAGCGCCAGGACGCAGCCGGTCAGGAAGAACGGGTCGACGGAGAGTTCCAGCCCCCGCCCCAGCGTGAACGGCGGCAGATCCATGTTCATGCCGTGCCCGCTGTGATCCATCTGTTCACTCCCGATGGGGACACGTCCCCGTTTCGTGCCGGTTGTCCGGTCCAGAGTAGAACTGCCCCCGGTCGCGGTTGCGGCCGGGGGCAGTTCTGGGACCACGTGTCCTGACGCGGTGGACGGGGTGTTCTAGAGCACGCACTCCGCCTCGGCGTACCGCTCGGCGGGCACCGTCTTCAGCGTCTCGACGGCCTCGCCCAGCGGGACCATCACGATGTCGGTGCCGCGCAGCGCCGTCAGCATCCCGAACTCGCCCCGGTGTGCCGCTTCCACCGCGTGCCAGCCGAACCGGGTCGCCAGGACCCGGTCGTACGCGGTGGGCGTGCCGCCGCGCTGGACGTGGCCGAGGATGACCGGGCGGGCCTCCTTGCCGAGCCGCTGCTCCAGCTCCCCGGAGAGCTGGGTGGCCACCCCGGCGAACCGCTCGTGACCGTAGATGTCCTTGACGCCCTGCTCGAACTGCATGGAGCCCTCACGGGGCTTGGCGCCCTCGGCGACCACCACGATGGCGAACTTCTTGCCCGCCGAGAAGCGCTTGCCGACCAGCTCGGTCAGCTCGTCGATGTCGAAGGGGCGCTCGGGCACCACGATGGCGTGGGCGCCGGCGGCCATGCCCGAGTGCAGCGCGATCCAGCCGGTGTGACGGCCCATGACCTCGACGATCAGCACTCGCTGGTGCGACTCGGCGGTGGTCTTCAGCCGGTCCAGGGCCTCGGTGGCGACGCCGACGGCGGTGTCGAAGCCGAAGGTGACATCGGTGGAGGCGATGTCGTTGTCGATGGTCTTGGGGACGCCGACGATCGGGAGACCGGCCTCGGAGAGGAGGTTCGCGGCCTTGAGGGTGCCCTCGCCGCCGATCGGGATGATGGCGTCCAGGCCGAGGTCCGCGACGTGGCCGCGGGCGCGCTCCACGCCGTCGCGCAGATGCGCGGGCTGGACCCGGGAGGAACCGAGGATCGTGCCGCCGCGGGCCAGGATGCCGCCCACCGCGTCAAGGTCGAGCGTGCGGTAGTCGCACTCCAGCAGGCCCTTCCAGCCGTCGTGGAAGCCGATGACCTCGTCGCCGTGGTCCACCACCGCGCGGTGCACGACGGAACGGATGACGGCGTTGAGGCCGGGGCAGTCGCCGCCGGAGGTGAGTACGCCAATGCGCATGGCCCGGGAACCTTTGCAACGTTGAGTCGACGACCGGACCACGTCGTCCGGTTGGATCCCCGCCACCCTACCGGCGCAGGGTGGCGGGACCGAACCGGCCGTCCGCCTGCTGGACTCCGCTCAACCGAGCGGAAAACGCCTCAGGCGGACACTGCTCAGGCGAGCGGAAAGTGTCTCAGGCGGGCTGGGTCGCCGAGGCGATCCGCTCGGCTCGCAGCGCGTCGTACCAGCGGTCGTCGGTGGGCGGCAGCGCGTTCACGTCGAGGGCCAGCTTCAGCAGCAGATCGGCGATCTGCGGGTTGCGGGCCATCACGGGGCCGTGCATGTACGTCCCGAAGACCGTGTCGTTGTACGCGCCCTCCGTGCCGTCCCCGGTGCCGTTGCCCCGCCCGAACTGCACCCGGGCCAGCGGCCGTGCCGTCGGGCCGAGATGGGTGACGCCCTGGTGGTTCTCGAACCCGGTCAGCGGCGGCAGCCCGAGGTGCGGGTCGATGTCCGCCAGTACGTCGCCGACGCACCGCGCGCCCTCGCCGCGGGTGGAGACCACGTCGAGCAGCCCGAGACCGGCCTCGCGCTCTCCGAGGTCGTTGACGAACTCGTGCCCGAGGATCTGGTAGCCCGCGCAGACCGAGAAGATGATCGCGCCGTTGGACGCGGCCCGGCTCAGCCCGCCGTCGCGGCGCAGCCGCTCGGCCGCCAGGCGCTGGGGCCGGTCCTCACCGCCGCCGATCAGATAGATGTCGCCGGACGTCGGCACCGGCTGGTCGCTGCGCACGTCGACGCGCTGCACGTCCAGACCGCGCTGTCGGGCACGCCGCTCCACGACCAGGGCGTTGCCCTGGTCGCCGTAGGTGCTGAGCAGGTCGGGGTAGACCCAGACCAGACGCAGACCGTTGTTGCTCATGCTTCGTCCTCTCCGGAGGTGGCCGGGGCCGGGGTCAGTTGCCGACACGACGGCGCAGATCCTGGAAGGCGGTGTAGTTGGCGATGACCTCGATGCGGCCGGGGGGTGCGTACTGCACGGCCTCGTCGAGCGTCTCGCAGACCCGGAAGTCGAGACCGGCCACTTCGAGGCGGACCGCGAGGTCCAGCTTCCGGTCGCCGAGCACGAAGATCGGGTGACCCGCCAGCTGCGTGTAGTCCACGTCCCACAGCCAGGAGGTGTCCGTGCCGTCCGCGCCGCGCGCGTTCACCGAGAGGATCACGGGCGTCGGCGGCGGGTCGATCAGCGAGAAGGTCTCCAGCCAGCCGGCCGGGTTCTTCGCCAGCAGCAGACGCAGCTCACGGTTCTGGAAGGTGACGACGTCATAGCGTCCGGCCACCGCCTGCACCTGGTACATCCGCTCCAGCGCGACCTGCGGCGGCACGCCGAAGACGGCGGCGACGGCGGCGGAACTGGTGGCGTTCGCCTTGTTCGCCCGGCCCGGCAGCTGGAGGTGGATCGGCCAGGCCGAACCGTGCGGGTCCAGGACGTAGTCGCCGTTCAGCGCCCAGCTCGGGGCGGGGCGGCGGAAGCCGCACTGCCCGCAGAACCAGTCGTCGCCCGGGCGCTGCATCACACCGCCGCAGGACGGGCAGGACCACGCGTCGTCCTTCCACGCCTGGCCGGCCGCCACCCAGACCACGTTGGCCGAGGAGGAGGCCGCCCAGACGACCAGCGGGTCGTCCGCGTTCGCGATGACCACGGCCTTCGAGCCGGAGAGGCCCTCGCGCCAGTGCTCGGCCATCATCCGGGTCTCCGCCGCGCGGTCCAGCTGGTCGCGCGAGAGGTTGAGCAGGGCGATCGCCTTGGGCGTGGTGTCGCGCGCGACACCCGCCAGATACTTCTCGTCGACCTCGATCACACCGAACTTCGCGTCCGATCCGCCGGCCAGCGCCGAGGTGATGCCCGCGGGCATGTTCGCGCCGAGAGCGTTCGACACGACGGGCCCGGCGGCCCGCAGCGCCTCGGCGATCAGCCGTGTGGTGGTCGTCTTGCCGTTCGTCGCCGACACGAGGATCACGTCCAGGTGCTGCGCCAGCCGCCCCAGCAGGTCGGGGTCGAGTTTGAGCGCCACCCGGCCGCCGATCACCGATCCGCTGCCCCGCCCCGCGGCGCGTGACACCGCCGCCGCGGCCTTGCCCGCCGTCACGGCCAGTTTGGCCCGCGGCGACAACGGCTCCGTGTTGCCTGCCATCGTCCTAGATCCTCCTTGCATCGGTCCGCGCCCAGCCTATCGATGTCCGGCGCGGCGACCGCACCGCGGCACCACGGGAACTCCCCGCCCCCGGCGGAACGTAACCTTGCCGCCATGCGAAACCGCCCGATCCCCGGCAGCTCCGGACTGGTCCGTGAGATGAGTCTGCTCGGCGACCCGTTGCTCCACCGCGCCTGCGAGGACGTCACGGACTTCGGCCCGTCGCTGGCGCGGCTGGTCGAGGACATGTTCGCGACGATGTACGCCGCGCAGGGTGTCGGGCTCGCCGCCAATCAGGTCGGCGTCCCGCTCAAGGTGTTCGTCTACGACTGCCCGGACGACGACGATGTCCGCCATCTGGGACACGTGGTCAATCCCGAACTGGTCGAGGCGGACGGACTCACCGTACGCGGACCGGAGGGCTGTCTGTCACTTCCCGGTCTGGAAGCGGGCACGGATCGCTTCGACCACGCGGTCGTCGAGGGCCTCACGATGACGGGCGAGCCGGTCCGGATCGCCGGGACGGGATGGTTCGCCCGGTGCCTCCAGCACGAGTGCGACCACCTGGAGGGCACGGTCTACACTGACCGGCTGACCGGGCTGCGGCGCACCCGGGCGCTGCGTGCGGCGCGCCGCGCGCCCTGGGCGGCGCGGAAGGGCTGAGCGGTCAGAACCCCGGGCCGCCCTGGAGGTCGCCCGCCTCCGCGAGCCTGCCCCACAGCAGATCGGCGAGGCTGCTCACCAGCCGTTCGCGGGAGCAGGGCCGGTCGCCGAGCCACCAGTCGCCCGCCGCGTGCATCATGCCGACGATCCCGTGTCCCCAGATGCGGGCCATCTGCTCGCTGTCCGGGCCCAGGTCGACGCGCTCGGCGATCACCTGGCCCAGCTCCTCGCCGAGGCGGCGCAGCAGCGGGGCGGAGTGCCGGCCGACGTCGAAGCCCTGCTCGGGGGAGGGGGCGGTGTCGGTGGCGGCACCGTCGGCGGGATGCATCAGGAAGCGATAGACCTGGGGGCGGGCCTCGATCGCGGCGAGATAGGTGTCGAGCGTCGACTCCACCCGCTCACGCCGGTCGGCGGGTGCGTCCAGGGCGGCCCGCAGGGCGCTGAGCAGCGCGTCGGTGTGGCGCTTGGCGAGGGCGCGGTAGAGGCCGCCCTTGTCCCCGAAGTGGCGGTAGAGGATGGGTTTGGTGATCCCGGCCTCGGCGGCGATGGCGTTCATCGAGGCCTGCGGTCCGTCCCTGAGCACCACCCGGTCCGCCGCTTCCAGCAACTCGCGGCGACGGCGCTCGGCCGCGGTCCGCTGTCGCTCGGCGCTTCGTGCGGTCTCCATGTCGTCTCTTCTCCCACCCCTGGCCACGCGATGCCGTCGCATCGCCTCTGCACGCCCGCGCAACGTAACACTCCGCAGGGCGGGCGCCTGATCGGCTCCGTGGCGGTTGACAGTGCCTACTTGCCGGTAACAGACTGTGGTTACCGGAAGTAACACAAGGTTTTCGCCGCAGTGCCTGGAGGGGAACAGAACATGGCCGAGTTCACGCTCGATCTCAACGACGACCAGAAGCAGGTCAAGGAGTGGCTCCACGGCTTCGCGGCGGATGTCATCCGCCCCGCCGCCTCGGAGTGGGACGAGCGTGAGGAAACGCCCTGGCCTGTCATCCAGGAAGCGGCCAAGATCGGCATCTACTCCCTGGACTTCTACGCCCAGCAGTTCTTCGACCCTACGGGTCTCGGCATCCCCATGGCCATGGAAGAGCTCTTCTGGGGCGACGCGGGCATCGCCCTGTCGATCGTCGGTACGGGTCTGGCGGCCGTCGGCGTCCTCGCCAACGGCACCGAGAAGCAGATCGGCACCTGGATCCCGCAGATGTACGGCGACGCCGCCGACGTGAAGGTCGCCGCCTTCTGCTCGTCCGAGCCCGACGCCGGATCGGACGTCGCCTCGATGCGCACCCGGGCCGTCTACGACGAGGCCAAGGACGAGTGGGTACTCAACGGCACCAAGACCTGGGCGACCAACGGTGGCATAGCCAACGTGCATGTGGTCGTCGCCGTCGTCGACCCCGACATCGGCTCCAAGGGACACGCCTCCTTCATCGTGCCGCCGAACACCCCCGGCCTCTCCCAGGGCCAGAAGTTCAAGAAGCACGGCATCCGCGCCTCGCACACCGCCGAGGTGGTCCTGGAGGACGTCCGCGTCCCCGGACACTGCCTGCTCGGCGGTAAGGAGAAGCTCGACGAGCGCCTCGCCCGCGCCCGGGAGCGCGCCAAGTCCGGCGGCGAGAGGGTCAAGAACGCGGCGATGGCCACCTTCGAGGCGTCCCGCCCGGCCGTCGGCGCGATGGCCGTGGGCACCGCCCGCGCCGCCTACGAGGTCGCCCTCGACTATGCGAAGACCCGCAGCCAGTTCGGCCGCCCGATCATCGACAACCAGGGCATCGCCTTCCAGCTCGCCGACATGCGCACCCGGATCGACGCCGCCCGGCTCCTGGTCTGGCGCGCCTCCTGGATGGCCACCACCGGCAAGCCGTTCACCTCGGCCGAGGGCTCCATGTCCAAGCTGTACGCGAGCGAGACCGCCCGGGACGTCACCGCGCAGGCGATCCAGATCCTCGGCGGCAACGGCTTCACCCGGGAGTACCCGGTCGAGCGCATGCACCGCGACGCGGCCATCTACACCATCTTCGAGGGCACCAGCGAGATCCAGCGCCTGGTGATCGCCCGCACGCTGTCGGGCATGCCGATCCGCTGACGGCGACAGAAGGGGGCGGTCCGGGACACGCGTACCGGACCGCCCCCTTCCGGCGTACTCAGCCGGGCAGCTGCGCCTCGATCGCCGCCACGACCTCCGTGGCCTCGGGCTCGGCGCGCGGCCGGAGCCGCGCGACGGGCTCACCGGCCGGCGAGATGAGGAACTTCTCGAAGTTCCACTGGACGTCCCCGGCCTCTCCCTCCGCGTCCGCCAGCTTCGTCAGCTCCACGTACAGCGGATGCCGGTCCGCGCCGTTGACGTCGATCTTCTCCAACAGGGGGAAGGTGACCCCGTACGTCGTCGAGCAGAAGCTCTGGATCTCCTCCGCGCTGCCCGGCTCCTGCCCGGCGAACTGGTTGCACGGGACACCGAGCACGGTCAGGCCCCGGTCCCCGTAGTTCTGCTGCAGCCGCTCCAGGCCCTCGTACTGCGGGGTGAGCCCGCACTTGGAGGCCACGTTCACCAAGAGGACGGCCCGGCCGCTGTACGCGCCCAGCGTGGTCGGCTCGCCCGCGAGGGTGCGCAGCGGAATGTCGTGCAGCGTCATGAAACTCTCCCTGATCGTTGCGTGGTGGTGCCCATGGTGCCGCCCGCCGCTCACGGAGCGGCGAGCTCCCTGTAGTAGAAAGTGGTCGGCTTGAGGCTGCCCGCCGGATCCGCCGCGTATCCCGGTACGCTCCCGACCTTCGTCCAGCCCGCCTTGCGGTAGACCTGCTCGGCCAGGCTGCCGCTCTCGGTGTCCAGGATCAGCAGCGTGATGCCCTCGGTCGCCGCGTACGCCTCGACCGCTGCCAGCAGAGCCCCGCCGAGCCCCTGGCCGCGCGCCGAGGGCCGGACCATCAGCTTGGCGACCTCCGCGCGGTGCCGGGCGTTCGGCAGCGGAGCACGGACCAGGGCGATCGTCCCCGAGACCCGCCCGCCCTCACGGGCGATCCAGGTGCCGATCCGCCCCGCCTCCACGTCGGCGGCCCGCTCACGCCACCAGGCGGCGGCCGTCTCCCGGTCCAACGGGGCTAGGAAGCCCACCGAGGACCCCTCGGCGACGGTCTCGGCCAGGAGGCCGGCCAGCTCGTCGGCGTACGTCACCAACTCGGGAGCGGACACGTGGACGATCTCGGTCATGCGCGGGGGTCCTTTCACAGGGCAGGGTCGCAAGGAACCGTACGGCCCGCGGCGGAGGCTCTCTCCTCCAGGGTGCACGGGTGCTCCACCCCGGCGACGTCATTCCCCACGGTGCCGCCCATCCCCTACCCGGATGCGCCGCCCGGCACCGGGCGCGCGTGAGGTCACCCGCCTCTTCACCGGTCCGTCAGGCCTCTTCGGCGATCCGGCGGTCACGGTCACGCCGGAGTCCGACCCGTCGCCAGATCGCCCGCTGGGCCTTGAGCGTGGCCGTGCCCACCACGATCAGCACCAGGATGTTCACCACGAGCTGGATGGCGGATCCCCGCACGTCGGACCAGCTGGTGAACGCCGTGGAGACGGCGATGTCCGCCGCGGCCGGGATCGTCGTCACGGAGATGAACACGCCGAGCAGAGCGCTGGTCCTGGCCTCGGTGAGCGACACGATCCCGACGATCCCGGCCAGGGTCGCGACGGCGACCGAGAAGAAGTTCGGCGTGTTGATGAGATTGGCAACGGGGCGCAACCCCCGGTCGAAGGCCTCCGACTGCAACCCGAAACCGCGGATGAGGAGGGCGAAGAGGAACGTGACGACGACAGTGAGGAGGAAACCGGTCCCCATGGCGGCCAGCCCGGCGCGCACCATGGCCCGACGGCCCCGGTCGATCCCCAGCGCCACGCTGACGATGGCGCCGTACTCCGGCCCGACGACCATCGCCGCCACGATCAGGATCTGCGAGTTGGTGACGATGCCGACCGAACCGATCAGCCCGGCGACGACCAGATAGAGGAAGAAGCTCGGCGGGTACCGCCCGCCGGATCTGATGCGCGCCTCGACCTGCTCCCAGACCGGAGCCCGGCTCAGCGGCCCCAGCTCGCGCTGTCCCCCTTCGGTGGCGGCGCCGGAGAAGGCCATGTCGACCGGTTCGATGACGAGGGACCCACGCTGGTCCAGCCGGACGGCGCGCAAGCGGCGCAGTACGTCGTTCGCCGCCCCCGTCAGCACGTCACAGGCGATGGAGTCGCCGTCGGGACGGCGCGCGGCGTCGCGCTGCACGATGAGGTTGAGCACGCAGGGGTCACCCGAGAGCAGGCCGACGACCTCCTCCGTCAGGTCCGGCGGGCTCACCGCTCGGATGTGGATCAGGTCCATCCCGGCACCTCCGCGGCTCCCGGCCCCCTCGCACGGCGCGCCACCAGGCCGGTAGCCCCGGGGCTCACTCCAGTAACGCGGCCCCGCCCCCGTTCGGCAAACGGGGCGCTGTCCCGGCCCCGGCGCCCGGACGTGTGCCGCGCACCCGGGCGGCAGTGCCGGACAGCGAGGGGACGGGGCCCGACCGGGAGGAAGGCGCCTGGACCGGTACCCGCCGATCGCCGACCACGGGCTCCTGGGGTCTTCCCTTCGGATCAGGTCGGACCCCGCGAGCCCGGCATGATCCACACGAGGGGCCCTCGCGGCGGCCGAGGCCGCCGTACTGGCAGGATCGGCGTGTGGAGATTCCCGATGCCCTTCCCGAACCGCTGCCCGGAGCCGCCGGAGCCGTCGCCCGGGACCCCGCCGCCGAAGGCGAGCAGCACCGGGGCCGCCGTCTCGTCCGCTGCCGCCTCTGCGGCCGCCCCCTCACCGGGACCGGCTCGCGCCGGGCCGGCCTCGGACCGTCCTGCGACGCCAAGCTGCACCCGGCGCCGCCGGACATCCGCACCCGCCGCCACGAGGTCGACCAGGACCCGCTGCCCGGCATCTGACACGGGCCCGGCTAGAGCCGCCGGAACAGCCCCTCCTGCACCACCGACACCAGCAGCTGACCCGAACGGTCGTAGATCCGGCCCCGTGCCAGTCCCCGGCCGCCCGTGGCGATCGGCGACTCCTGGTCGTACAGGAACCACTCGTCCGCCCGGAACGGCCGGTGGAACCACATCGCGTGGTCGAGCGAGGCCATGTCGAAACCGCGCGGACCCCACAGCGGCTCCACCGGGATGCGGACCGCGTCCAGCAGCGTCATGTCGCTCGCGTACGTCAGCGCGCAGGTGTGCACCAGCGGGTCGTCGCCCAACGGGCCCACCGCCCGCATCCACACCGCGCTCCGCGGGTCCGCGTCCTTGATGTCGTCCTTCGTCCAGCGCAGCCGGTCGACGTAACGGATGTCGAAGGGCTGCCGCCGGGCCATCCGCTCCAGCGCCTCCGGCAGCACGCCCAGGTGCTCGCGCACCTCCTCGGCCACCGTCGGCAGCTCCTCGGGGTCCGGGACGATCCGGGCCGGCGGCAGCTGGTGCTCGAAGCCCGCCTCCTCGGGGCGGTGGAACGACGCCGTCAGGTTGAAGATCGTCCGGCCCTCCTGGACCGCCGTCACCCGCCGGGTGGTGAACGACCGGCCGTCCCGCACCCGCTCCACCTGGTACACGATCGGCACTCCGGGACGGCCCGGCCGCAGGAAATAGGCGTGCAGCGAGTGCACCGGCCGGTCCCCGTCGGTGGTCCGGCCCGCCGCCACCAGCGCCTGGCCCGCGACCTGCCCGCCGAAGACCCGTTGCAGGGACTCCTCGGGGCTGCGGCCACGGAAGATGTTGACCTCGATCCGCTCCAGGTCGAGAAGACCGACCAGGTGCTCGGCCGGGTTCGTCATGCCGTACCTCTCCACTCGGGTGTCCGCTTGCTCGCCGGAGAACTCCTCACAGCTGCCCGACCTCGGTGACCCGGACGACCGCCCGGCCCTCCTCGTCGGACGCCGCGAGATCCACCTCGGCCTTGATGCCCCAGTCGTGATCGCCCGCCGGGTCGGCGAACGCCTGCCAGACCCGCCACAGCCCGTGCTCGGGTTCCTCCTCGACCTTCAGCAGCTTCGGACCGCGCGCGTCCGGACCGGTCCCGATCTCTTCGTGCGCGTCCCAGTAGGCGTCCATCGCCTCGCCCCAGGCGTCCTCGTCCCACCCGGCGTCGCCGTCCAGCTCGCCCAGGTCCCGTACCCGGTCCAGCGCGGCCAGCTCCACCCGGCGGAACATCGCGTTGCGCACCAGCACCCGGAAGGCGCGGGTGTTGGCCGTGACCGGCTTGACCTCGTCCGCCTTCTCCTGGGCCTGCTCGGCTGTCTCCACCTCGGGGTTGGCCAGCTGCTCCCACTCGTCCAGCAGACTGGAGTCCACCTGACGCACCATCTCGCCGAGCCAGGAGATCAGGTCCTGGAGGTCCTCCGACTTCACGTCGTCGGGGATCGTGTGCTCCAGCGCCTTGTACGCGCTCGCCAGATACCGCAGCACGATGCCCTCGGTCCGGGCCAGCTCGTAGTGCGAGGTGAACTCCGTGAAGGTCATGGCGCGTTCGTACATGTCCCGGATCACCGACTTCGGCGACACCGGGTGGTCGTTCACCCACGGGTGGCTCGTGCGGTACACGTCGTAGGCGTGCCACAGCAGCTCGCTCAGCGGCTTCGGGTACGTGACGTCCTGGAGCCGCTCCATCCGCTCCTCGTACTCGACCCCGTCCGCCTTCATCTGCCCCACGGCCTCGCCGCGCGCCTTGTTCTGCTGGGCGGCCAGGATCTGGCGCGGATCGTCCAGCGTCGACTCGACGACCGAGACCATGTCCAGCGCGTACGAGGGGGACTCGGCGTCCAGCAGGTCGAACGCGGCCAGCGCGAACGTCGAGAGCGGCTGGTTCAGCGCGAAGTCCTGCTGGAGATCGACCGTCAGCCGGACGATCCGGCCCTCTGCGTCCGGCGTCTCCAACCGCTCCACCACCCCGCCGTCCAGCAGCGAGCGGTAGATGGCGATGGCCCGCCGGATGTGCCGCAGCTGCGCCCGGCGCGGCTCGTGGTTGTCCTCCAGCAGATGCCGCATCGCCGCGAACGCGTTGCCCGGCCGGGCGATGACCGCGAGCAGCATCGTGTGGGTCACCCGGAAGCGGGAGCTCAGCGGCTCGGGATCGGAGGTGATCAGCTTGTCGAAGGTGGTCTCCGACCAGGCGACGAAGCCCTCCGGGGCCTTCTTGCGCACCACCTTGCGCTTCTTCTTCGGGTCGTCGCCCGCCTTCTTGACGGCCTTCTCGTTCTCGATGACGTGCTCGGGGGCCTGCGCCACGACGAAGCCGGCCGTGTCGAAACCGGCCCGGCCGGCCCGCCCCGCGATCTGGTGGAACTCCCGCGCGCGCAGGGTCCGCACCCGGGTGCCGTCGTACTTGGTGAGCGCCGTGAACAGCACTGTGCGGATGGGCACGTTGACCCCGACGCCGAGCGTGTCCGTCCCGCAGATCACCTTCAGCAGACCCGCCTGGGCCAGCTTCTCCACCAGGCGGCGGTACTTCGGCAGCATCCCCGCGTGGTGCACCCCGATGCCGTGGCGTACGTACCGGGAGAGGTTCTGGCCGAACTTGGTGGTGAAGCGGAAGCCGCCGATCATGTCGGCGATCTTCTCCTTCTCCTCCTTCGTGCACATGTTGATGCTCATCAGCGACTGTGCCCGCTCGACGGCCGCCGCCTGCGTGAAGTGCACGATGTAGACCGGCGACTGCCGGGTGTCCAGCAGCTCGGTCAGCGTCTCGGTGATCGGCGTGAAGCGGTACTCGTAGCTGAGCGGCACCGGACGGGTCGCGGAGCGCACCACGGAGGTGGGCCGGCCGGTACGCCGGGTCAGGTCCTTCTCGAACATCGCGACGTCGCCGAGCGTCGCCGACATCAGCACGAACTGGGCCTGCGGAAGCTCCAGCAGCGGGATCTGCCACGCCCAGCCCCGGTCCGGCTCGGCGTAGAAGTGGAACTCGTCCATCACGACCTGGCCGATGTCGGCGTACTTGCCGTCGCGCAGCGCGATGGAGGCCAGCACCTCGGCCGTACAGCAGATCACCGGGGCGTCCGCGTTGACCGAGGCGTCGCCGGTGAGCATGCCGACGTTCTCGGTGCCGAAGAGCTTGCACAGGTCGAAGAACTTCTCCGACACCAGCGCCTTGATCGGCGCCGTGTAGAAGGTGACCTTGTCCTGCGCCAGCGCCGTGAAGTGCGCGGCCGCCGCCACCAGGCTCTTACCCGAGCCGGTCGGGGTGGAAAGGATCACGTTCGCCCCGGAGACCACCTCGATCAGCGCCTCCTCCTGAGCCGGATAAAGGGTGATGCCCTGGGTCTCGGTCCATGAGGAGAAGGCCTCGAAGAGGGCGTCCGGGTCGGGTGTCTTGGGCAGCTGGTCGATGAGGGTCACGCCCCCATCTTGCCTGTCTTCGGCCCGGATGAGGGAACCGGCGGACGGCACGAAGATCACGGACGATACGCTGCGGTCTCAACCTGCCCGCGCCGTACCGGTGATGGGCGTACGCAGCGCTGGGGGCGGGAAAAGACCATGATGGGACCGGCACACTCCCTGTCGGGGGCAGCGGCCTGGCTGGGGGTGGGCGCGGCGGCCGCCGCCGCGGGCCACACGATGCCCTGGCCCGTCCTCGTCGTCGGGGCGCTGATCTGCGCGGGAGCCGCGCTCGCCCCCGACCTCGACCACAAGTCCGCGACCATCTCGCGCGCCTTCGGCCCGCTCTCCAAGGGGCTCTGCGAGATAGCCGACAAGCTCTCGTACGCCGTCTACAAGGCCACCAAGAGCAAGGCCGACCCCCGTCGCACCGGCGGGCACCGTACCCTCACCCACACCTGGTTCTTCGCCGTCCTGATGGGCGGCGGCTGCTCCTTCGCCGCGATCACCGGCGGCCGCTGGGCGGTCCTCGCGATTCTCTTCGTCCACCTGGTGCTCGCCGTCGAGGGCCTGCTCTGGCGGGCAGCCCGGGTCTCCAGCGACGTCCTCGTCTGGCTGCTCGGGGCCACCAGCGCCTGGATTCTCGCCGGAGTGGTGGACCAGCCGGGCAACGGGGCCGGCTGGCTCTTCGACGCCCCCGGCCAGGAGTACATGTGGCTCGGCCTGCCCATCGTGCTCGGCGCCCTGGTCCACGACGTCGGGGACGCGCTGACCGTCTCGGGGTGCCCGATCCTGTGGCCGCTTCCGATCGCCGGGAAGCGCTGGTACCCGCTCGGCCCTCCGAAGTTCATGCGGTTCCGGGCCGGCAGCTGGGTGGAGATCAAGGTACTGATGCCGGCCTTCATGGTCCTCGGGGGAGTGGGCGGGGCCGCCGCCCTCAACTTCATATGACCGGTCGCCGCTCGCGCGGGCGGGCGACGCGCTCCGCCCCGTAGCACCATGGCAGCATGCTGCTCGCCGAGCTCGCCCAGGTCTCCCTGGAGGTCGCCGCCACCTCCGCCCGGTCCCGCAAGACGGCGCTCCTCGCCGGCCTCTTCCGGGACGCCGCACCCGAAGATGTCCCCGTCGTCATCCCGTACCTCGCCGGACGGCTGCCCCAGGGCCGCATCGGCGTCGGTTGGCGGAGCCTCGGGGACCCGGTGGAACCGGCCTCCGGGCCGACCCTCACCGTCACCGGCGTCGACACCGAGCTGACCGCCCTGGCCGCCACCTCCGGCCCCGGCTCCCAGACCCTGCGCCGCGAACGCCTGCGCGCCCTGTTCGCCGCCGCCACCGCCGACGAGCAGCGCTTCCTGCGGGCCCTGCTCACCGGCGAGGTACGCCAGGGGGCCCTGGACGCCGTCGCCGCCGACGCCCTGGCCCACGCCGCCGGAGCACCGCCCGCCGACGTCCGGCGCGCCGTGATGCTCGCCGGGTCCCTCCAGGAGGTCGCCGAAATCCTCCTCGCCGACGGACCCGGGGCGCTCGCCGGCTTCCGTCTCACCGTCGGGCGGCCCGTCCAGCCGATGCTCGCGCGGAGCGCCGCCTCGGTGGGCGAGGCCATCGACAAGCTGGGCCCGTGCGCGGTCGAGGAGAAGCTCGACGGGATCCGGGTGCAGGTCCACCGGGACGGCGACCGGATCCGCGCGTACACCCGGACCCTCGACGACATCACCGACCGGCTGCCCGAACTGGTCACCGCCGTCGCCGCGCTCGAAGCGCGCCGCTTCGTCCTCGACGGCGAGCTGATCGCCCTGGGGGAGGACGGCAGGCCCCGGCCGTTCCAGGAGATCGCCTCCCGGGTGGGTTCACGGCGGGACGTGGCCACAGCCGCGTCGCATGTGCCCGTCGTCCCCGTCTTCTTCGACGCCCTTCTCGTCGACGACGAAGACCTGCTCGACCGGCCCTTCGCCGACCGCCACGCGGCCCTGGCCCGGCTGCTCCCCGAGAGCCTGCGGGTCCGGCGCACCCTCGTCGCCGATCCGGACGAGCCCGAGGCCCGCGCGGCGGCCGACGCGTTCTTGGCGGAGACCCTGGAGCGCGGCCACGAGGGCGTCGTCGTCAAGGACCTGACCGCCGTCTACAGCGCGGGCCGCCGAGGCGCGTCCTGGCTTAAGGTGAAACCCGTGCACACCCTGGACCTGGTGGTCCTGGCCGTGGAGTGGGGCAGCGGCCGGCGCACCGGCAAGCTCTCCAACCTGCACCTGGGCGCCCGCCGACCCGACGGTACGTTCGCGATGCTCGGCAAGACCTTCAAAGGGCTCACGGACGCCCTGCTGGACTGGCAGACCGAGCGGCTGGGGGAGCTGGCGACCGACGACGACGGCCACGTCGTCACCGTACGCCCGGAACTCGTCGTGGAGATCGCCTACGACGGACTCCAGCGCTCCACCCGCTACCCCGCCGGGGTCGCCCTCCGGTTCGCCCGCGTCCTGCGCTACCGGGAGGACAAGACCGCGCGGGAGGCGGACACCGTGGAGACGGTCCTGTCCCGGCAGCCGTGAGCGCGCCCGTGCGAACAGGGCGCGCCCGTCGACCGCTCAGTGCTTGATGACCGTCGCCGCCGTGTGCTCCTTGATCTGCTCCGGCGTCAGATAGACATCCGTGTACTCGAAGTCCCGCAGAGTCGCCGGCTTGCGGGACTGGAACCCGGTCCGTACGAAGTCGTCGCCGGCGACCGCGTTCAGCATCCAGTTCGTCATCACCCGGGTCCTGGCGACGTTCGTCCGCAGCGCCGACCAGTGGTAGCCGCGCGCCACCGCCTGCGCGGGCAGCCCGCGCAGCTCGATGCCCAGCGGCTTGGACACGGCGTCCTTGCCGCCGAGGTCCACGACGAGCCCCAGGTCCTTGTGCACGTAGTCGCTCAGCGGCTGATGACGAAGCGAGGCGATCAGGTTGTCCGCCAGCACCTTTCCCTGCCGCATCGCGTGCTGCGCGGTGGGCGGGCAGACCGCCCCGTCGCCCTTCGCGAGGTCGGGCACCGCGGCCGCGTCGCCGAGCGAGAACACCCCTTCCGCGCCCGGCAGGTTCAGCTGTGGGGTCACCGCGAGCCGACCGCGTACGGTCTCCGCGCCGAGGGTGGCGATCAGCGGGCTGGCGGCCACTCCGGCGGTCCAGATCAGGGTCCGGCAGGGCAGCACCCGGCCGTCGGTGAACGTGACCTCCTCCGGCCCCGCCTTCGCGATCGAGACCCCGAGCGACACCTCGATGTTCCGCTTGCGGAGCACCTCCAGGGCGGCCTGCCCCAGCTTGTCGCCCAGCTCCGGCATCAGCTTGGGCGCGATGTCGATCAGATGCCACTTGATCAGCCGCGGGTCCAGCCGCGGGTAGTGCCGGACCGCGCTGGTGGTCAGGCGCTGGAGGCAGGCGGCCGTCTCGGTGCCCGCGTAGCCGCCGCCGACCACCACGAACTGGAGCCGGGAGGCCCGCTCGGCCTCGTCGTGACTGGCGTCCGCCAGATCCAGCTGGGCGATGACGTGGTCCCGGACGTACGCGGCCTCGGCCAGCGTCTTCATCCCACGGGCGTTGTCCAGCAGCCCCGGGATGTCGAAGGTCCGGGTGACGCTGCCCGCCGCCAGCACGATGTAGTCGTACGGCTCGTTCACGATCTCGTCCGTGATCTTCCGGATCACACAGACCTTCGCTTGCGTGTCCACGCCGATCGCCCCGCCCGGCACGATCCGGGTCCGGTGTCGGCGGCTGCGGCGCAGCGACACCGCGACGGACTGAGGTGTGAGCACCCCGGAGGCCACCTGAGGGAGCAGCGGCAGATACAGCTGGTAGGAGAACGGTGTGACGAGCGTGATCTGGGCCTCTCCCGGAGCGAGCCTGCGCTCCAGGCGGCGTACGCACTCGACGCCTGCGAAGCCGGCGCCGACGACGAGAATCCTGGGTGGTGCCACGGTCTGCGTCCCTTCTCGGGCTTGCGTGGTTCTGCGCTCGCCTGCCCCGTTTACCGGGTGATTCACCTCTCATCCTTAACCGGATGCCCCCGCGTCCGCCTCCTGGCAGGGGTGAACGGGGCCGCTCACAGGGGTGGGGCGACCGCCAGCTCCCGCAGCCAGTGGGCGGCCTCGGCACCCCCGGCCACGGCCGGCCCACCCTGCGGCACGGGGAACATCCGCCCCCACGACGCGGCCCGGCCGAGCGCCGCCAGCCGCCATGCCAGGCTCACCGAACGCCGCAGCCCGGCCGTCGTGACGCCCCCGCCGGTCCACGGCTCCAGATAGGCGTCCCGGAGCCGGGGCAGCACCTCGGGGCCGCAGCGCTCACGGGCCGCGAGGGCGGGCACCAGCAGGCTGGAGAACGGATGCCCGACCAGTGCGTCGCCCCAGTCGAAGAACGCGTACCGGCCGCCCACGGGCGCGAACAGCTGCTTCTCGTGCAGATCGGCGTGGTCCAGCGAGTCCGCCACCCCCGACGACGCCAGCTCCTCGCACCAGTCCGCCACCCGGGGCCGCAGCGCCTCCAGCGCCGCCCGGTCCTCCCGGGTCAGCACGGCGTTCTCCGCGATCAGCCGGTCGAACAGCGCCGGCAGCGCGCGCGGCCGGGCCGCCGGCACACCGAGCGCCTCGATCGCGTCCGCGTACGGGGTCAGCGCCCGCTGCATCGAGGCGTACTGGCGCAGCGGCTCCTCCCAGTACCGGGGGTCGACGGCGCCTCCTTCGAGCCCTTCCAGCACATCCCACAGCACCGGGCCGCCGTCCGGGGTGAGCAGCCAGCCGCGTGCAGCCTCGACGGCGAACGGGGTCAGCACCCGCTCCGGGACCCAGCGCGCCAGGGCCTCGGAGAGCCCGGCCTCGAACGCCGCGGTGGGCGGCACGGCCTTGAACCACACGGGCGCCGCCCCCGCGACGGTCAGCCGTACCAGTACCGACCAGGGGCGCAGGCGCACCGTTCGCGGGCCGGTCTCCCGCAGCCCGTGGGCGGCGAGGCCCTCGGTCACCCAGGCGAGGGCCTCCGCCCGCCAGGCCGGGTCCTCCCAGGGGCTCACGGCGTCCGGGAAGCGCCCCCGGTCCACGGCCGTGGGCACGTCGGCCGTGGCATCGTCGGTCATGGTCTCGTCGGTCGTGGTTCCGTCATCTCCGCGCACCGGTTCATGGGACCATCCGTCCCGGCGCGGACGTACCGCGATTTCCGGGAAGACCCGTTCCCGTCCCGCCCGACCGGTGGATCTGTCCCTCCGCCCGCTGGAACAGCGGGAGTTCGGTGCAGCCGCACCCCGTGCGAGGATGCTGTGGTGACCACCTCGCCCCCCTCGCCCGTGGCCGACGACTCCCCTGCGGCGGACGCCCCGCCCCACGATCACGGCCTGGGCCCCCGCGCCGCCTCGGTCCTCGTGTTCGGATCGTCGGCCGCGGTCCTGGTGGTCGAGATCGTCGCCCTGCGGCTGCTGGCCCCGTACCTCGGCCTCACCCTGGAAACCAGCACGATGGTGATCGGCATCGCCCTCACCGCCATCGCGCTGGGCTCCTGGCTGGGCGGGCGCGTCGCGGACCAGGTCGACCCGCTCCGGCTCATCGCCCCGGCGCTCGGGGTGTCGGGCGTGGTCGTCGCGTTCACCCCGCTCCTCCTGCGTACCACCGCCCAGTGGTCGCCGGCGCTGCTCCTGCTGGTCGCATCGGCGACTCTCCTGGTGCCCGGCGCCCTGCTCTCGGCTGTGACCCCGTTCGTGACGAAACTGCGGCTCACCAGCCTCGCCGAGACCGGCACGGTCGTCGGGCGGCTGTCGGGCGTGGGCACCTTCGGCGCCATCGTCGGCACCGTCCTCACCGGGTTCGTCCTGGTCTCGCGGCTGCCCGTCAGCTCCATCCTGATCGGCCTCGGCACACTGCTGGTGCTCGGCGCCGCACTGGTCGGATGGCGGGCCCGCCGCCGGCGGCGCGCCTCGGCCGTCGCGCTCGCCACCGTCCTCGCGGGCTCCCTCGCCACCGCGTTCGCCCCCGGCGGCTGCGACGCGGAGACCCGCTACCACTGCGCACAGGTCGTCATGGACCCCGACCGGGACAGCGGCCGCACCCTCGTCCTCGACGGCCTGAGCCACTCCTACGTCGACGTCGAGGACCCGACGCACCTGAAGTTCGCGTACGTGCGCGCCATCGCGTCGGTGGTCGACACGGCTTTCCCCGCGGGGGAGCCGCTGACCGCCCACCACATCGGGGGCGGCGGCCTCACCTTCCCCCGCTACCTCGCCGCCTCACGACCCGGGACCCGCAGCACCGTCTCCGAGATCGACGGCGGAGTCGTGCGCATCGACCGTGACCGGCTCGGCCTGGGGCCGTCTACCGCCACCGGCATCGACGTGACCGTGGAGGACGGCCGACTGGGCCTGCGCAGGCTGGAGGAGGGCAGCCACGACCTGGTGGTGGGCGACGCCTTCGGGGGCGTCAGCGTGCCGTGGCACCTCACGACGTCGCAGGCCCTGGGAGACGTCCGCCGGGCGCTCGACGAGGACGGCCTGTACGTCGCCAACCTCATCGACCACGGCGAGCTGGCCTTCGCCCGCGCCGAGGCCGCCACCCTCGCCGCGACCTTCGAGCACGTCGCCCTTCTCGGGAAGCCCGCGGACATCGGGCTGGACCCGACCGCGTCCACCGTGGGCGGCAACCTGGTGGTGGTCGCCTCCGGCCGCCCCGTCGACGCCCCCGCGATCCAGGAAGCCCTGGACGCCCGGGACGTCGGCTGGAAGATCACCACCGGCGACGCCCTCGCCACCTGGACCGGGGACGCCCGGATCCTCACCGACGACCACGCGCCCGTCGACCAGCTCCTCCAGCCCGACCGCACCCGGACGGCCCGGTGATCCCCGGGCCGTCCGCCGGGCGGCTCACCCGTGCCAGGACCGCCACAGGGACGCGTACGCGCCGTCCGCCGCCACCAGCTCGTCGTGGCTGCCCAGCTCGCTGATCCGGCCCTCCTCCACCACCGCGATCACATCCGCGTCGTGCGCGGTGTGCAGCCGGTGCGCGATCGCCACCACCGTGCGGCCCTCCAGCACCCGGGCCAGCGAACGCTCCAGATGGCGGGCGGCCCGCGGGTCCAGCAGCGAGGTCGCCTCGTCCAGCACCAGCGTGTGCGGATCGGCCAGCACGAGCCGGGCCAGCGCGATCTGCTGGGCCTGCGCCGGGGTCAGCGCGAACCCGCCCGAGCCGACCTCGGTGTCCAGCCCCTTCTCCAGGGCCTTCGCCCAGCCGTCCGCGTCGACCGCGGCCAGCGACGCCCACAGCTCCGCGTCCTTCGCCCCGTCGCGGGCCAGCAGGAGGTTGTCCCGGAGCGAGCCGACGAAGACATGGTGCTCCTGGTTGACCAGGGCCACATGCTCGCGGACCCGCTCCGCCGTCATCCGCGACAGCTCCGCCCCGCCGAGCGTCACCTCCCCGGTGCGCGGCGCGTAGATCCCCGCCAGCAGTCGGCCCAGCGTGGACTTGCCCGCGCCGGACGGGCCGACCAGGGCGATCCGGGTGCCCGGAGCAACGTCGAGCGACACCTTGTGCAGCACGTCGACGCCCTCCCGGTACCCGAAGCGGACGTCGTCCGCCCGTACCTCCCGGCCGTCCGGACCGACTCCGGCGTCGCCCGCGTCCGGCTCGATCTCCCGGACGCCGACCAGCCGGGCCAGCGACACCTGGGCCACCTGGAGCTCGTCGTACCAGCGCAGGATCAGACCGATCGGGTCGACCATCATCTGGGCCAGCAGCGCGCCCGTCGTCAGCTGCCCGACCGTGATCCAGCCCTCCAGCACGAACCAGCCGCCCAGCAGCAGCACCGCGCCGAGGATCGTCACGTACGTCGCGTTGATGACGGGGAACAGCACCGAACGCAGGAACAGCGTGTACCGCTCCCAGGCCGTCCACTCCGTGATCCGCCGGTCCGACAGCGCCACCCGGCGGTCGCCGAGGCGGTGCGCCTCCACCGTCCGCCCGGCGTCGACGGTCTCCGCGAGGATCCCGGCGACAGCCGCGTAACCGGCGGCCTCCGAGCGGTACGCCGAGGGGGCACGGCGGAAGTACCAGCGGCAGCCCACGATCAGCACCGGCAGCGCGACCAGCACGGCCAGCGCCAGCGGGGGAGCGGTCACGGTCATCGCGCCGATCAGCAGACCGGCCCAGACGACGCCGATCGCCAACTGCGGCACGGCCTCGCGCATCGCGTTCGCCAGCCGGTCGATGTCCGTGGTGATCCGGGCCAGCAGATCGCCGGTCCCGGCCCGCTCCAGCACCCCGGGCGGCAGCCCGACGGACCGTACGAGGAAGTCCTCGCGCAGGTCGGCGAGCATCTCCTCGCCCAGCATCGCCCCGCGCAGCCGCATGCTGCGCGTGAACAGGACCTGGATGACCAGCGCGACCGCGAAGATCGCGGCGGTGCGCTCCAGGTGCAGGTCGGTGACGCCGTTGGACAGGTCCTCCACCAGCCCGCCCAGCAGATACGGCCCGGTGATCGAGGCGACCACCGCCACCGCGTTGACCGTGATCAGGACGGCGAACGCCCTGCGGTGCCGGCGCAGCAGACTCCGTACGTAACTCCGCACGGTCGTCGGCGTGCCCACGGGCAGCGTCGTCGCCGACTCCGGGGCCGCGGGGTCGTACGCCGGGGGTGCGACGCCGATCATGCCCTCTCCTCGATTTCCTGGGTGCTCTTCATGGCGGGGACGTCGCCGACGCCGTTCAGCACGCTCGCGGCGGCCGCCTCGTCGGTCTCCCGGGTGACGACCGCCCGGTAGCGGGGTTCGGTGCGCAGCAGGTCGCGGTGGGTTCCCACGGCGACGACCGTGCCCTCGTGGACGAGCACCACCCGGTCGGCGGCGTCGAGCAGCAGCGGGGACGAGGCGAACGCCACCGTCGTACGGCCCCGGCGCAGCTTCGCGATCCCGGCGGCGACCCGGGCCTCGGTGTGCGAGTCGACCGCGGAGGTCGGCTCGTCCAGCACCAGCGCCTCCGGGTCGGTGACCAGCGACCGGGCCAGCGCGAGACGCTGGCGCTGACCGCCGGACAGGGACCGGCCGCGCTCGGTGATCCGGGTCCGCATCGGGTCCCCGCCGTTGTCGGTGGAGGCCTGCGCCAAGGCGCTCAGCACGTCACCGCACTGGGCCGCCTCCAACGCCGTCTCGGCGGTGACCAGGCCCGATGCCGGAATGTCCAGCAGCTCCTGGAGCGTGCCGGACAGCAGCACCGGGTCCTTGTCCTGGACCAGCACCGCGGCCCGTGCCGCGTCCAGCGGGATCTCGTCCAGGGCGACTCCGCCGAGCAGCACCGACGGAGCCTTCGCCGAAGCCTCCGTGTCCTCCTCGCCGGTCTCCGCGTGCCCGCCGAGCCGTTCCGCCAGCCGGCCGGCCTCGTCCGGGTCGCCGCAGACGACGGCGGTGAACTGCCCCCGAGGGGCCATCAGCCCGGTCGCCGGGTCGTACAGATCACCGGAGGGCGTCACACCCTTTACGGTGGCCTCCCGCGCGCTGCGGCGCAGCGACAGCACGCGCACCGCACGCTGGGCGGACGGCCGTGAGAAGGAGTACGCCATCGCGATCTCCTCGAAGTGCCGCAGCGGGAACAGCATCAGCGTGACCGCGCTGTAGACGGTGACCAGCTGGCCGACGTCGATACGGCCGTCCCGGGCCAGCGTCGCCCCGTACCAGACCAGGGAGATCAGCAGGATCCCCGGCAGCAGCACCTGCACCGCCGAGATCAGCGCCCACATCCGGGCCGAGCGCACCGCCGCCCCGCGAACCTCCTGAGAGGCTCGGCGGTAGCGGCCGAGGAACAGCTCCTCACCGCCGATACCGCGCAGCACGCGCAGCCCGGCGACGGTGTCCGAGGCCAGCTCGGTGGCCTTGCCCGCCTTCTCGCGCTGCTCGTCCGCGCGCCGGGTGGCGCGCGGCAGCAACGGCAGCACGGCCAGGGCGAGCACCGGCATGGAGATCGCCACCATCAGACCGAGGGACGGGAGGTAGAACGCCAGCCAGACGCAGATCCCCACGAGGGCGGTGGCGGCGGCCGCGAAGCGGGAGAGCGCCTCGACGAACCAGCCGATCTTCTCCACGTCGCCGGTCGAGACGGCGACGACCTCACCGGCCGCGACCCGCCGTGTCAGCGCCGAGCCCAGCTCGGCGGTCTTGCGGGCGAGCAGTTGCTGGACCCGGGCGGCGGCGGTGATCCAGTTGGTCACGGCGGCCCGGTGGAGCATGGTGTCGCCGACGGCGATCAGGACGCCGAGGGCGACGATGAGACCGCCGGCCAGGGCGAGCCGCCCCCCGGAGCGGTCGATGACGGCCTGGACGGCGAGTCCCACGGTGACCGGGAGACCGGCGATGCCCAGCTGGTGCAGCAGCCCCCAGGAGAGGGCCTTCAGCTGTCCCGCGAGCTGGTTGCGCCCGAGCCAGTACAGGAATCGTGGGCCTGAACGGACATCGGGGTCGCCGGGATCCGAATACGGAAGGTCGCGAATCTGCATGAGGTCCCAGGGCTTGTGAAACGGAGATCCGGACGGACCTCGAAGAACGGGGTGACGTGCAAGGTTCCCTGTTCGTCCCGGTCCGGGGCAACCGGTTTTCCGGCCTTCTCCGCCGCCCTGCGGGGCCCCGGGCCGACTCGGCCGGGGACCCCGGGGGCGGTCACTCCGCGGGCTTCTCGGAGTCCATGCCGGACCGGGCCTTCCGCCACTCGCCCCGGGTGAAGTCCGGGATCGGCAGCGGCGCGCCCTTGGCCTTGATGGAGAGATGGCTCAGCGGCACGGGGGCCGTCCAGGTTGCCGCGTCGTACACGTCGAAGTCGGGGACCAGACCGAGCCGCATGCACTGCATCAGGCGGAAAATCATCATGTAGTCCATGCCGCCGTGCCCGCCCGGCGGGTTCGCGTGCTCCTTCCAGAGCCAGTGGTCCCACTCGGCGTACTTCTTGAAGTCGTCCCACCGGTGGTTCGTGTTCGTGGGCTCCAGGTAGATGCGCTCCGGGTAGTCCTCGAACACGCCCCGCGTACCGCCGAGGCTGTTGATACGGGAGTACGGGTGCGGGCTCGACACGTCGTGCTCCAGCCGGATCACCCGGCCCTTGGCCGTCTGGACGAGGCTGATCGTCCGGTCGGCCCCGATGTACGACTCCTTCCAGCTGGGGTCGCCGGCCGGCATGTGCTCCTTTCGGTACTCGGCGAGCGACAGGGCCGGGGTGCCGATGCTCGTGATGCTCACGGCCCGGTCGCCCCGGTTGACGTCCATGTAGTTGGCGACCGGACCGAAACCGTGGTTGGGGTAGAGGTCACCGCGCAGCCGGGTGTGCCACAGCCGGCGCCAGGGGCCCTCGTAGTAGTCGGGGTCGAACATCAGCTCGCGCAGATCGTGGTTGTAGGCGCCCGCCCCGTGCAGCAGATCGCCGAAGAGACCCGCGTGCGCCATGCGCAGCACCCGCATCTCGTTCTTGCCGTAGCAACAGTTCTCCAGCTGCATGCAGTGCCGCCGGGTGCGCTCGGAGAGGTCCACCAGCTGCCAGAGCTCTTCCAGCCGCATGGCGATCGGGCACTCCACGCCGACGTGCTTGCCGTTCAGCATCGCCGCCTTCGCCATCGGGAAGTGGAGTTCCCAGGGCGTCGCCACATAGACGAAGTCGAGGTCCCCGCGCTTGCAGAGGTTCTCGTAGTCGTCCTCGCCCTTGGCGTAGACGGTGGGTGCGGGCTGACCGGCGGCCGTCACCTTGGCCGCGGCCTTCTCCGCCTTGTCCCGGACCGGGTCGCAGACCGCCTTCACCTGGACGCCCGGTACGGCGAGGAACAGGTCGATCATGCTGCCGCCCCGGTTGCCGAGGCCCACGATGCCGACCCGGATCGTGGAGCGCCCCTCGAAGCGGACGCCCGCCATGGTGCGGCCCTGCCGGGCGGGAGCGGCGGCGGCCGCCTCCGCGGCGGAGAGGGCCTGCGGGGCGGTCGCCTCGGTGGCCGACGCGCTCCCCGTGCCCAGTGCGCCGAGGCCGAGTCCGGCGCCGGCCACACCCGCCGTGGTCCACAGCACCGACCGGCGGCTGGGATCCTGCCGCGCCGCCTCGTCGGCCGCGCCGCCGTGCGGGGGCAGGTCCTGCGGTTCCGGTGCGGGCCGGGCGTCGTCGTTCATCGAGCCTCCAGGTGGGGTTGGGGGTTCAGACGGTGCGCGAGCGCGTCCGGTCCCCGTACGGATGACGAGTGCGGGGACCGGGTCTCGGTAAGGACCCTGGAGGGTGAGGCTGATGGTGCGCAAGAGAGGTATTTGGACTCTCGTCCTCAAACCATGGACTTTCTTCACGGCACGCCGAAGCCCCGACTGGTGCAACCAATCGGGGCCCGGAAACGCTCACATGTGCACGTCGGGAGGGGTGTTGAGGCCCGACGTCGGATGCTCAGCCGAGGGTCGGCCGGGTGGCGTGCTCCAGCTCGATCAGCGCCGAGCGGTAGGGTTTTCCGGTGGCCCGTTCCATGCCGATCTCGCACATCCGGTTCGCCGACAGATAGGTGTCGTAGTCGCGGAGCCCGACCTCGGCCGCCTCCTTGGCCGTCGCCGAATCGGTCAACTCCTTGTGCAGCATCCCGCGGTCACCCGCGAACGCGCAGCACCCCGCATCGTCCGGCACCACGACCTCGTCCGCGCATGCCTCGGCCAGCGCGCGCAACTGCCCCACGTCACCCAGGTGTTCCATCGAACAGGTCGGATGCACGACGGCCGACCCGACGGTGCGGAACACCGTCAGCTCCGGCAGCAGTTCGTCGGCCGCCCACACCAGTGAGTCCACGACGGTCAGTTCACGGTGCAGGGCCCGGTTGTCCTCGCTGAGGTAGGGCACCACCTCCTCGGCGATGCCGAGCGTGCACGAGGAAGCGTCCACGACCAGCGGCAGCTTTCCGCCCGCCGTCCAGCCCCAGGCGGCCTCCACGATGCGGTTCGCCATGATCCTGTTGCCCGCGTCGTACCCCTTGGAGTGCCAGATCGTCGCGCAGCACGTGCCCGCGACGTCCTCGGGGATCCACACCGGCTTGCCGGCCCGCCCCGACACGGCGACCACCGCCTCGGCGAGGGAGAGGCCCGGGCGGCCGTCCGGGCCGGCGAAGATGCGGTTGACGCAGGCCGGGTAGTAGACCGCGCTCGCCCCGACCCGGTCCGTACGCGGCAGCCGCCGGGCCGCCGCCCCGGGGATCTGGGGCAGCCACTCCGGTACGAGATCGGGGCTGACGGCCTTGCGGGCGAGCCGCGTCACGGCCCCGAGCGGGCCGTCGCCCACCCGGTCGCCGACGGCGTCGGCCACCGCCACGGCCAGCCGCGCCGAGGCCTCCACCACCGGGAAGTTCTTCGCGGTCAGCGCGGCGATCCGCTCCTCACGCGGCGTGTGCCTGCGGTGCCGGAAGCCCTTCATCATCGCCCCGGTGTCGATGCCGACCGGACAGGCGAGCTTGCAGGTGGAGTCCCCGGCGCAGGTGTCCACGGCGTCGTACCCATAGGCGTCCAGCAGACCGGCCTCGACCGGCGAGCCGTCGGCCTGACGCATCATCTCCCGGCGCAGCACGATCCGTTGACGCGGAGTGGTCGTCAGATCCTCGCTGGGACAGGTCGGTTCGCAGAAGCCGCACTCGATGCACGGATCGGCGACCGCCTCCACCTTCGGAATGGTCTTCAGACCCCGCAGATGGGCCCGCGGATCCCGGTCCAGGACGATGCGCGGCGCGAGCACCCCGGCGGGGTCGATGACCTGCTTCGTCCGCCACATCAATTCCGTGGCGCGCGGCCCCCACTCCCGCTCCAGGAAGGGCGCGATATTGCGTCCGGTGGCGTGCTCCGCCTTGAGCGACCCGTCGAAGCGGTCCACCACCAGCGCGCAGAACTCCTGCATGAAGGCGTCGTACCGCTCGACGTCGGCCGGCTTGGCCGCGTCGAACGCGAGCAGGAAGTGCAGATTGCCGTGCGCGGCGTGACCGGCCACGGCGGCGTCGAAGCCGTGGCGCGACTGGAGCTCCAGCAGCGCCTCGCAGGCGTCGGCCAGCCGTGCGGGCGGCACCGCGAAGTCCTCCGTGATCAGGGTGGTGCCCGAGGGCCGGGACCCGCCGACCGCCGTGACGAACGCCTTGCGCGCCTTCCAGTACCCGGCGATCGTCCCGGCGTCCCGGGTGAAGGCGTTGGTCACCGACACCGCCGGAACGACCAGGTCCAGGTCGGCGACGACGGCGTCGGCCGCCCGCTCGAACGCCTCCTGGCCCGCCTCGTCGGCCGCACGGAACTCCACCAGCAGCGCGGTCGTGGTCCGGGGCAGCGCAGCCCAGTCCGCCGGAACGCCCGGCACGCTGACGGAGGCGCGCAGGGTGTTGCCGTCCATCAGCTCCACGGCGATGGCCCCCGCCTCGTTGAACCGGGGCACGGCGGCCGCGGCGGCGGTGAGGGAGGGGAAGAACAGCAGGGCGCTGGAGATCCGCCGGTCGAGCGGCAGGGTGTCGAAGACGACCTCGGAGATGAAGCCGAACGTGCCCTCGGAGCCGACCATCAGCCCCCGCAGGATCTCCACCGGCGTCGCCCCGTCGAGGAAGGAGTCCAGGCGGTAGCCGTTGGTGTTCTTGATCGTGTACTTGGCGCGGATGCGGGCGGTCAGCTCCTCGGCCGCCTCGATCTCCGCCTTCAGCTCCATCAGCCCCGCGCACAGCTCCGGTTCGGCGCGGGCCAGCTCCTCGTCGGCGGCCGGATCGGCGGTGTCGACGACGGTGCCGCCCGGCAGGACGAACGTGAGCGAGGCGAGCGTCCGGTAGCTGTTGCGGGTGGTCCCCGCGGTCATGCCCGAGGCGTTGTTGGCGACGACCCCGCCGACGGTGCAGGCGATGGCGCTGGCCGGGTCGGGGCCCAGCAGCCTGCCGTACCGGGCGAGGGCGATGTTGGCCCGCATCACGGTCGTCCCCGGCCCGATCCGGGCCCGCGCCCCGTCGTCCAGCACCTCGACGCCGGTCCAGTGGCGGCGTACGTCGACGAGGATGTCCTCGCCCTGCGCCTGGCCGTTGAGGCTGGTGCCCGCGGCCCGGAAGACCACGTGACGGCCCTTGCCGTGGGCGTACGACAGGATCGCGGAGACTTCGTCGAGGTCCTCGGGGACCAGTACGACCCGGGGGAGGAAGCGGTAGGGGCTGGCGTCGGAGGCGTACCGCACGAGGTCGGAGATCTTCCAGAGCACCTTGTCGGCGCCGAGCAGGGCCGTCAGCTCGCCGCGCAGCGGCTCCGGGGTGCCGCCCGCACTGCGGTCGGTGACCCGGTCGGGGGCGGGTTCCCGTGCGGTTCCGGGGCGCAGGGCTTCCGGGTCGGGCTCCAGCAGCGGCATGTCGGCCATCTCCTCGGCGGCTAAGGCGCGGTGTTCAGCAGTGGCGTTCCGGCATGCCGTCGACCAGGGCGGACAGCAGCCCGCCGAGGACCTCGCGCTGATCGGCGGTCAATGGGGCCAGGATCTCCTCTGCGGCGGCCCGGCGCGCGCTGCGCAGGGACCGCAGCGTGGCGCGCCCCTCGTCCGTGATCTCGACGCGGACCACCCGGCGGCTGTCGGGATCCGGTGCGCGGCGCACGCGGCCGCTCGTCTCCAGGGCGTCGACCAGCGTCGTCACGGCGCGCGGAACGACGTCCAGGCGCCGGGCGAGATCCGCCATCCGGGGGGCCGCCTCGTAGCTCGCGACCGTCCGCAGCAGCCGGAACTGGGCCGGAGTGATGTCGATCGGCTCCAGCTGGCGGCTCTGGATGCGGTGCAGCCGGCGGGTCAGCCGCAGCAACTGCTCGGCGAGCATGCCGTCGGTGTCGGGTGAGCCGGTTGAGCGGGAGGAGTGGGAGGAGCCGGGCGGACCGGGGGAATCGGGGGCGTCCATACGGGAACAATATCAGGACCTTGTTCATTGTGAGTATAGGTAACAATGAGCTAAGCTCTCCATGTGCGAGGGCCGGGTCCGCCCGGTCACGCCTCACGCCCGACGAAGGAGCCCATGAAGCACGACGAGCCCACGTGGGCGCCCCCACCCGATGCCGACACCGCCGCACACACCGCCGCCGCCGCCGACCGGCCGCCCGCCGAGGTGCGCCGCATCCTCCGCCTCTTCCACCCCTACCGCGGCCGCCTGGCCGTCGTCGGCCTGCTGGTCGGCGCGTCCTCCCTGGTGTCGGTCGCCTCCCCGTTCCTGCTGCGCGAGATCCTGGACACCGCGATCCCGCAGGGGCGCACGGGCCTGCTGACCCTGCTGGCGCTCGGCATGATCCTCACCGCCGTGATGACCAGCGTCTTCGGCGTGCTCCAGACCCTGATCTCGACCACCGTCGGTCAGCGCGTCATGCATGACCTGCGCACCGCCGTCTACACCCAGCTCCAGCGGATGCCGCTCGCCTTCTTCACCCGCACCCGCACGGGCGAGGTCCAGTCCCGCATCGCCAATGACATCGGCGGTATGCAGGCGACGGTCACCTCCACCGCGACCTCGCTGGTCTCCAACCTCACGGCCGTCATCGCGACCGTCGTCGCCATGCTCGCCCTCGACTGGCGGCTCACCGTCGTCTCCCTGCTCCTGCTGCCGGTCTTCGTCGCGATCAGCCGGCGTGTCGGCCGGGAGCGGAAGAGGATTACCACCCAGCGCCAGAAGCAGATGGCCGCGATGGCCGCCACGGTCACCGAGTCCCTCTCGGTCAGCGGCATCCTCCTCGGCCGCACGATGGGCCGCTCCGACTCCCTCACCCGGGGCTTCGCCGAGGAGTCCGAGCGCCTGGTCGACCTCGAAGTGCGCTCCAGCATGGCCGGCCGCTGGCGGATGTCGACGATCGGCATCGTGATGGCCGCCATGCCCGCCGTCATCTACTGGGCGGCAGGTCTCACCTTCGCGTCCGGAGCGGCCGCCGTCTCCATCGGCACACTGGTCGCCTTCGTCACGCTTCAGCAGGGACTCTTCCGCCCGGCGGTCAGCCTGCTCTCCACCGGTGTGCAGATGCAGACCTCCCTCGCCCTCTTCCAGCGCATCTTCGAGTACCTCGACCTCACGGTGGACATCACCGAACCGGAGAAGCCGGTCCGGCTGGAGAAGATCCGCGGCGAGATCGCCTTCGAGGACGTCGACTTCAGCTACGACGAGACGAATGGCCCGACGCTGACCGGCATCGACGTGACCGTTCCCGCCGGCGGCAGCCTCGCGGTCGTCGGATCCACCGGTTCCGGCAAGTCCACTCTGAGCTACCTCGTGCCCCGGCTGTACGACGTCACCGGCGGCCGGGTCACGCTCGACGGTGTCGACGTCCGCGATCTGGACTTCGACACCCTCGCCCGAGCGGTCGGCGTCGTCTCCCAGGAGACCTATCTCTTCCACGCCTCGGTCGCCGACAACCTGCGCTTCGCCAAGCCGGACGCCACCGAGGCGGAGATCGAGGCCGCGGCCCGCGCGGCGCAGATCCACGACCACATCGCCTCCCTGCCCGACGGCTACGACACCCTGGTCGGTGAGCGCGGCTACCGCTTCTCGGGCGGTGAGAAGCAGCGCCTCGCCATCGCCCGCACGATCCTGCGCGACCCGCCGGTGCTGATCCTCGACGAGGCGACCAGCGCGCTGGACACCCGTACGGAACAGGCCGTGCAGCAAGCGATCGACGCCCTCTCCGCCGGACGCACCACGCTCACCATCGCGCACCGCCTCTCCACCGTCCGCGACGCGGACCAGATCGTCGTCCTGGAGAACGGCCGGGCCGCCGAGCGCGGCACGCACGAGGAGCTGCTCGACCGCGACGGCCGCTACGCCGCCCTGATCCGCCGGGACACCCAACCGGCCCCGGTTCCGGCGTCCTGACCGCCCGGACAGGACCGCGGGCCACGGC
Organism: Streptomyces sp. NPDC026589; assembly: GCF_040638385.1. Classification (NCBI taxonomy): domain Bacteria; kingdom Bacillati; phylum Actinomycetota; class Actinomycetes; order Kitasatosporales; family Streptomycetaceae; genus Streptomyces; species Streptomyces sp. NPDC026589. The sequence goes on along the minus strand of NZ_JBEZYG010000026.1, from coordinate 8,325 downwards.
GTCAGGGCGATGAGACAGCCCTGAGGCCACCGGCGCGACGCGCGTACGGCATGATCGCCGCGCATGAGAGCTCTCCTCGGGGTGGAACTCCCCGGCTACCGAACCGTGGACACCGACACCTGGCTGAACGACCACGGTGATGTGCTGTCACTGCACTTCTTCGACCTGCCGCCGGATCTGCCAGCCGCGCTGGACGACGGCCCCGCCCTGCGCCACGGTCTGACCCACTTCACCGCCCGGGCGGGCGGCGGACTCATCGAGGCGTCGGTGAAGCGGCTGTGTGAGCTGCCCGCCCTGCGCCAGATACTCAAACTGCCGCTGCCGGGACAGCGCAGCGGACAGGCTTTCATCGGCAGTTTCACCGTGCCGCGCGCCGGGTGCAGCACCGTGGTGAAGATCCAGGCGGCGGAGCGCGGCATGACGGGCATGCGGGAAGCCGTGGTCATGGCGAAGCTCGGCCCCGACCAGTACTTCCGGCCGCACCCCTACGCCCCCGAGGTCCAGGGCGGGCTGCCCTTCCACGCGGCGGACCACGCCCGATGGGACGCGGAATTCCCGGACCATCCGCTCACCCGGGTCCGCCGGACGCTCGACACCCTCGCGGCGGCGGTGACCGTGGATCCCGGGTTCACCGCACTGCCGCCCTTCACCGGGCCGGCGGCGGCGAACGGCTGAGCCGGCCGGCGCCGCACACACGGCGGCGCCGCCGCTCCCGTGGGACGGGGAGCGACGGCGCCGGGCGGAGCGATGGTCAGACGAGCCAACCCACGAAGTGGACGACGCCGGCAAGCAGGTTGGTCAGGAAGTTCATCTGGTCTTTCTCCTTGTGCGTGGTGCATCTGTGGGACTGCGCAGTAGCGGTCTGCAGCCCGTTGACTGCGCTCTGCAATCTTCACCCCCCGGACGGGTGAAAGCCAACGAATCCCCTGACGGTCACACGTTCCAGCGAACACCCGATCCCCTGTTCGTGTGTTCTGTGTGTCATGCGTTCTGGTCCGCCCGGTACGGCGTTCGTGTCGCCGGAGCCGACGCCGTGGCCGAGCTACCGGCCGTGGCCGACGCCCCGGGTTAACGTGCCCGCATGGTGAACGAGTCCCCGGACGCCCGGCCCCGTCGCAGACTCCGCCCGACCCGCCGCGGAAAGGTCGTCCTGGCCGCCGTCGCCCTGCTCGTCGTGTCGGCCGCCGTCCTGATCCCGCTGTCCCTGACGGGATCGGACGAGGGCGGGCCGGAGAAGGCGCGCCCGCGGGGCACCTTGATGATCCCCGAGGGCCGTCGTGCCTCGCAGGTGTACGAGGCCGTCGACCAGGCGCTCGGGCTGAAGCCCGGCAGCACGCGGAAGGCCGCGACGACGGTGGACCTCGCTCTGCCGGCCCAGGCCGAGGGCAACCCCGAGGGGTACCTCTTCCCGGCCACCTATCCGCTCGACGCCGCGACCGAGCCCGCGGGCCTGCTGCGGTACATGGCGGACACCGCCCGCAAGCACTTCGGAGCGGACCATGTCACGGCGGGAGCCCAGCGCAACAACGTCTCCGTCTACGACACGATCACGATCGCCAGCATCGTCCAGGCAGAGGCCGACACCGCGTCCGACATGGGCAAGGTGGCCCGGGTCGTCTACAACCGGCTGCTCAAGGACATGCCGTTGCAGATGGACTCCACCATCAACTACGCCCTGAAGCGCTCCACCCTGGACACGACGACCGCCGACACCCAGCTGGACAGCCCGTACAACAGTTACCGGACCAAGGGGCTGCCGCCGACGCCCATCGGCAACCCGGGGGAGGAGGCCCTGCGCGCGGCCGTCAGCCCCACGCCCGGACCCTGGCTGTACTTCGTCACGGTCGGCCCCGGCGACACCCGGTTCACCGACAGCTACGACGAACAGCAGAAGAACGTCGAGGAGTTCAACCGCACCCGCGCGTCCGCCGCCACGAGCTGACGGGCCTCCGCCCGCGGAGCGCTCAGCCCCCGGAGACCGGAACGGCGACGACCGCCCCTGCTTCCCGGCCCGCCCGTCCGCCGTCGGCTTCCCGGTCGGTCTGCCCGCCGTCGGCCTCCCGGCCCGGCCGCTCGTCGCCGCTCTTCTCGCCCGTCTCCTTCAGCAGCCGCATGACCGACCGGACCGCCGCCCGCCCCGCGCGGTTCGCGCCGATGGTGCTGGCGGACGGGCCGTACCCGACGAGATGGACGCGCCCGTCGCGTACGGCGCGGGTGTCCTCAGCCCGGATGCCGCCGCCCGGCTCGCGCAGCTTCAGCGGTGCCAGGTGGTCCACGGCGGGCCGGAACCCGGTGGCCCACAGGATCACATCGGCCTCGACGACCCGACCGTCGTCCCAGGCCACGCCGCTCGGGGTGATCCGGTCGAACATCGGCAGCCGGTCCAGCACCCCCTGCTCCCGGGCCCGCCGCACCGCATCGGTCATCGGCAGCCCGGTCACGCTGACCACGCTCCGAGGCGGCAGCCCCTTGCGCACCCGCTCCTCCACCATCGCCACGGCCGCCCGCCCCCACTCCTCGGTGAACGGCCCCTCGCGGAAGACCGGTTCGCTCCGGGTCACCCAGAAGGTGTCGGCCGCGTGCCCGGCGATCTCCATCAGATGCTGCGTACCGGAGGCGCCGCCCCCGACGACGATGACGCGCAGGCCCGCGAACTCCTCCGGCCCCGGGTAGTTCGCCGTGTGCAACTGCCGCCCCCGGAAGGTCTCCTGGCCCGGGTAGCGCGGCCAGAAAGGCCGGTCCCAGGTGCCGGTCGCGTTGATCACGGCCCGCGGGGCGTATGCCCCCTCGGACGTCTCCACCAGCAGCCGCCCGCGGCTCCCCTCCCGTACGGCGCTCACCTCCACCGGGCGGTGGACCCGCAGGCCGAAGCGCTCCTCGTACGCGGCGAAATACGCGCCGATCACCTCCGACGAGGGCCGGTCGGGGTCGGCTCCGGTCAGTTCCATGCCCGGCAGCGCGTGCATCCCGTGGACCTTGCCGTACGTCAGCGAGGGCCAGCGGAACTGCCACGCGCCGCCCGGCCGGGGCGCGTGGTCCAGCACGACGAAGCCGACGTCCGGCTCCAGTCCGACGCGGCGCAGGTGGTGGGCGGCGGACAGCCCCGCCTGACCCGCGCCGATCACGACCACGTCCAGCTCACGCACCCCAGAAATGTTCACGCTTCTACTAACTCGTCGGGGGTCCGGGATCTTCCCGGGCCCCCGACCAGCAGCACCGCGAGGCTCAGCGCCCCCCGGCGACCAGCAGGGGTGCTCCACCCGAAGCCGTGGCGGGCCGGGGCCCGGCGCCGTTCGCACTCAGCAGCGGGGACGGGGGCACGGTCGACAGCAGTCCGCGCCGGGCCAGCTCGGGGGTGACCCCCTCGCCGAACCAGTACGCCTCCTCCAGATGCGGATACCCGGAGAGCACGAAGTGCTCCACGCCCAGCGCGTGGTACTCCTCGATCCGGTCCGCGACCTCGGCATGGCTGCCCACCAGTGCGGTCCCGGCCCCGCCGCGCACCAGACCGACCCCCGCCCAGAGATTCGGCGCGATCTCCAGGTCGTTCCGCGAACCGCCGTGCAGGGCCAGCATCCGCTGCTGACCGACCGACTCGCTCCGCCCCAGCGCCTGCTGCGCCGCCGCGATCGTCTCCGGGTCGAGGTCGCCCAGCAGCCGGTCGGCGGTGGCCCACGCCTCGGCCGACGAATCCCGCGAAATGGTGTGCAGCCGGATGCCGAACCGGACCGTGCGACCCTGCGCCTCCGCCAGGTCGCGAATCCAGTCGATCTTCTCCTTCACCGCGGCCGGCGGCTCGCCCCAGGTCAGGTAGACATCGGAATGGGCCGCGGCCACCGGCCCCGCGGCGGCCGAGGACCCGCCGAAGAAGATCTCCGGCAGCGGGTCCGGCGGCAGCGCGGTCAGACCGCCCTCCACCTGGTAGTGCGCACCGTCGAAGTCGTACGGCTGCCCACTCCAGACGCCCCGCACCACCGACAGGAACTCCGCGGTCCGCGCATAGCGCCGGTCGTGGTCCAGGTGGTCCCCGAACCGCCGCTGCTCCGTGGAATCGCCCCCGGTCACCACGTTGAGCAGCAGCCGCCCCCGGGTGATCCGCTGATACGTGGAGGCCATCTGAGCGGCGAGCACCGGGGAGATGACCCCCGGCCGGAACGCCACGAGGAACTTCAGCCGCTCGGTGTGCTGGGCGAGCGCCACCGTGGTCAGCCAGGCGTCCTCGCACCAGGTGCCCGTGGGCGTCAGCACGGCCTCGAAGCCCAACTGCTCGGCCGCCTTGGCGATCTGGACCAGATACTCGATGTCCGGGGCCCGCACCCCGCTCACCGGGGTGATCCGGTCACGTTTGATACCGCCGTCGGTGTAGGCGTGCCGGTCGACGAGCGTCCGGCCGTCGCCACCGGTGGGCAGGAACCAGTGCAGATGGACGTTCACGATGAGGCCTTTCCGTAGGAGCGCGGTGCGGTGGAGGAAGCGGGGAGGTCGCGGTTGAACCGGGTGTCGACGTAGTCCTCGAAGTCGAACCGCCGGGGAATCAGCCTCAGCTCGGCGAAGGTGTCGGCGATCTCCTGCTCGGAGGCGATGGCCGCGGCGTCGATCGCGACCGGGACACGAGTGCCGTAACTGAGCTTCACGGCGTCCAACGCCACCTCGTAGGGCAGCCCGGTCTCCTTCGCCCAGACCTTCGCCCACTCCTCCGGGTGCTCGAAGACCCACTTCTGGGCCCGCTCCAGCCGGACGAGCAGGTCGCCGATGGCCTGCGACTTCTTCCCGTCCTTGAGCGACACGGGTGAGGCGACCTGAAAGCCGAGGCCGTTGACGACGCCTTCGCCGGTGGTGAGGACCCGGGCGTCCGCCGTGCGCAGGACCTGCGAGGTGTACGGGTCCCAGATCGCCCAGGCGTCGACCTTGCCCCGGCTGAACGCGGCGAGTGCGTCGGCGGGCTGAAGGTAGTTCAACCTCACGTCCGCTATCCCGAGGCCGGCCTTCTTGAGCGAGGCGACCAGCTGGAAGTGGGCCGAACTGCCCTGTGCCACGGCGATGGACGCGCCCTTGAGCTGGGCGGGCCTCTCCAGCGGCGAGTCCTCGGGCACGACGATGACCTCACCGGCCGACGAGCCGTGCGTGGCGCCGACGACGGCGATGTTCGAGTCGGCCCCCGCGGCGAAGACGGGCGGCGTGTTGCCGACGCCCCCGATGTCCACCGCACCGGCGCTCACGGCCTCCAGCAGGGGCGGGCCCGAGGTGAAGGTGGACCACTCGATGCGGTAGCCGAGGTCGTCGAGCTCCCCGGAGGCCCGCAGGATCGCCTCGTAACCACCCTTCTGATCGCCGACGTTGAGCGTAAGGCTGCCCGTTCCGTCCGTGCTGCCACCCGAGTTCGCGGAGGAGGAACCGCCGCACGCGGACAGGAGCAGGGCGAGCGGGAGGAGCAGGGCAGGCAGGGCACGGCGTTTCATGAGGCCTCTCCATGGCGGGTATGCGCGGATGATGCGGCGGGGCGCTTCGTCGGTCCGGGTCCGGGCGGGGCGGCGGTCACGGACGGCTCCGCACCGGCGGTGGCGTCCGGCTCACCGCGGCCAGGGCCCTCCCCTTCGACGCCGCCACCGCTCCCGACACCCAGTTCGGTCAGCAGGCGGGAGCGCAGGTCGGTGAAGCCGGGGGAGCCGACCCCGCGGGGCCGGTCCAGCGCGACAGGCGTGTCGTACGCGATCCGCCCGTCCCGCATCACCAGCGCCCGGTCGGCCAGCAGCAGGGCCTCGTCCACGTCATGGGTGACCAGCAGTACGGCGCAGCCGCGCCGCTGCCAGAGCTCCGCGACGAGCTGCTGGGCCTTGATCCGGGTCAGGGCGTCCAGCGCGCCGAAGGGCTCGTCGAGCAGCAGCAGATCGGGCTCGCGCACCAGGGCTCTGGCCAGCGAAGCGCGCTGCGCCTCACCGCCGGACAGCGTCCTGGGCCACGCCCCGGCCCGCTCCGCCAGACCGACCTCCGCCAACGCCCGCTCGGCAACGCCGCGTTCGGGCTTGCCCGGAAGACCGAGCAGTACGTTGCGCCAGACCTTCTTCCAGGGCATCAACCGTGGGGCCTGGAACGCGACCGCGCGCCGGCGCGGCACCAGGGCGGTGCCCGAGATCTCCCGGTCGAGCCCGGCGAGCACCCGCAGCAGCGTCGACTTGCCGCAGCCGCTGCGCCCGAGCAGAGCGGTGAACTCGCCTTCCCTCAGGGTGAGATCGAGGTCATCGATGACCGGACGGCCGTCGAAGGCCCGGGTGAGCCCTTCGACCCGCACAGCGGCCTCCGGAGCGCCGTCCGGCGCCGCGGTCGGCGGGCCGGGGGCGAGGTCGTCTTTCACTGGCCGGTGAAGGTCGGTCGCCATTGCAGCAGCAGCCTTTCGAGGATCCGGACGATGACGTCGGCGGTAAGGCCGAGGAAGGCGTACACGACGAGACAGACGACGATCACGTCGGTCCGGAAGAACTCGCGGGCCTGGTTCATGAGGAACCCGATCCCGGCATCGGCGTTGATCGACTCACCGAAGACGAGCGCGAGCCAGGCCGTCGCCAGCGAATACCGCAGCCCGGTCATGGCCCCGGGCAGCGCACCCGGCAGCACCACGTGCCGCACCAGTCCCCACCGGCCGAGCCCCAACGACTCGCCTGCTTCGATGAGTTGGGCGTCAACGCCGCGGATTCCCGCATAGACGTTGAGATACAGATGGAAGGCCACCCCGAGCGCGATGAGGGCCACCTTCGGTGCCTCGCCGATCCCGAGCCAGATGATGAACAGCGGGATCAGCCCCACCCAGGGCACCGTGCGCAGCATCTGCACGGTCGCGTCGACCAGGTCCTCACCGAGCCGTGACAGCCCCGACACGAGCGCGAGCAGCGTCCCGACGACTCCCCCGAGCAGGAGCCCCACGACGACCCGCTGGAGCGAGACCCCCATCGCGGCGGGGAGCGTCCCGTCGGCCACCAGATCGGCGCCCGCCCGGGCGATGGTCCCGGGCGAGGCGAGCACATCGGGCTCCAGCACCCCGGTGGCGCTGGACACCTGCCACAACGCGAGCAGCAGCAACGGCCCCACCGCTCGCCGCACCCACCGCGGAGCGGCCCGTAGCCGAGACCGCCGGACGGACGCCGGAACGACCGCCTCCAGATCGGGCGGCGTACGGCTCGGCGCGGAGGATTTCTTTGGGGCAACGGACAGGCCTGGGGGTGGTGGCGCATGGCTGACGGTCATGAGGGCTCCACGGAAGGGCGCACGGATGCGCGGCGAAAGTTCGAGGAGGGAAGGGGGAGCGGCGCGAAGAAGTGAGGAGACGGGGGCGGCCGCGGGCATGCCGGGACACCCCGTACCCACGCGCCCACGCGCCACGACCGACCGGGAGGCGGTCCGACGGTGGCGGCGGAAGGAAGGAGCAACCACGGCGCCCTCAGCGGACGCGAGGCGGCACGGAGCCGGAGGCGACTATGCGCCTAGGCGACCGACGACACGACTACGGAAGGGCGAACGAGGGAGTACCGCAGGCATAGCCGTACGGTGGGAAACCGCGGTGGGAAACGCTCCGGAAGTCGCTGGGAGAACGTCAGCAGCCGCGACAACACGCGGCGGAAGCCACTCGCAGCAGGTCGATGTGACCGCGCGAAGTGAGCAGAGCTGATCGGAACATGGCGCTGAACGTAGCCATCCGGTAGGGACACGGTCAATGGTGTCTCGGAGCGTGGACGTGTCGTCTCACTCCTGTGGGGCGAAGATGGAGGCATGTCCTCCTCCTTCACCACCACGGTCCTGAACATCACCACGGGTGCGGCCGAGAGCGTCACGGACCTGACGCGCGCCTGCGAAGAGTTCCTCACCCGCACCGCGCCCGGCCGCGACGGCCTGCTCAACGTCTTCGTCCCCCACGCCACGGCCGGCATCGCCGTACTGGAGACCGGCGCGGGCAGCGACGACGACCTGCTGGCCGCCCTCCACCACCTGCTCCCCGCCGACGACCGCTGGCAACACCGCCACGGCAGCCCGGGCCACGGCCGCGACCACGTGCTCCCCGCCCTGGTCCCACCCCATGCCACGCTGCCGGTGATCGGCGGCAGGCTGGAGCTGGGCACCTGGCAGTCGGTCTGTCTGGTGGATACAAACACGAGCAACACCAACCGCAGCGTCCGTCTGAGCTTCCTCGGCCAGTGAGCTGCTCTGATGTGACTGCAGAGGGATCCTCCGGCCGTACCAACTAGGCCGTTTCTTACGGATCAGTGAGCGGCCAGTGGTGTGATGGGTCCATGCGGCGTGAGAACTGTGCGACCAGGAACCACATAAGTGTGTGGC